>CAYMRW010000002.1:0-54133 GCA_964392825.1 uncultured Rhodobacterales bacterium | reverse complement strand
GAGCATTACCTTGCCAAGGTAAGGGTCGTGAGTTCGAATCTCATCGCCCGCTCCAATTTTTCCTAGACAAAGTAGCGACTTAACTGCTCCGGTGAGCGCTAGTTTCTGCTTCCCCGGCCTTCTCTGCTGAAGCAGGGAAGCATGGGGGAAGCAGATGAAGGCGCGCTCACCATGCTGCAACGCGGCAGGCGCGTCCGATTCACGGCTTGCGAGGGTCACGCTGTACTGCATATGGGCCTCCTGCCGGAAACCATTGCCCCAGCCGTGATGTGGCGTAGGATGGACCAGCTTTCCGCTCTACTCTAGTCCAAGGCCGTTTCAGGGTCACCTCCCTCGGGTCCATGTGCAGGCAGGCTACCGACCGCTTTTACCGCCCGGCCCCGTGGACGAATACTCATCGTGCAGAGACAAAGTGTCGTCGACACCGCAAGTTGAGATGGTTGCGGGGGCCTGCAACCATCTCAACTTGCTCATACTTGCAGCCGCCTGATCGTTCCATGCCGCCCGAACCGGCAACGGCTTAGTTGGAGGACAAGCGAGAAAGCGGGCGGCTCCTACGCCGGCCACGCGAGGTCGATGACCTCGGAGGTCCGTCGAGGAGTAGCCGAAGTCGCGAACACGGGAGGCTGTGAACCGTGAGAGGACGGAGCAATGGGGAACCAAGCAAGACCACGCCGCAAGTCTCGCAGACCAGTTCTCAGGATAGCGCTGACAGCCGGTCCACCTCGCCGCCGAGGTCTTCGAGAATCGGGCAATCGGGACGGTGATCTCCCGCGCAGGCCTCGACGAGATGCGACAGCGTGGCCCGCATCGACTGAAGTTCAGCGATCTTGCGGTCGATGTGGCGCAGATGATCCCGCGCGACGCGCTTCACATCGGCGCTGGCGCGCGACTGGTCTTCGTAGAGATCGAGAAGGATGCGGCAATCCTCGATGCTAAAGCCGAGCGCGCGGGCGCGTCCGAGAAAGGCGAGCTTGTGCAGGTCGCGCTCGCGGAAAGTGCGGTAGCCGTTGTTGCCGCGCAGCGGTCGGATGAGGTCGATCTCCTCGTAGTAGCGGATGGTCTTGGCGGGAACGCCCGACAGGCGGGCAACGTCTCCGATGTTCATGGCATCCTCCTTACTCTGCGGGCTGGGGGCTGGGATGCGTGGCGACAGCCGGCCGCTCCGCCTCGCGCAGCACGGGACGCACGAAGCGCAGGCGCAGCGCGTTCGACAGCACGAAGACGCTGGAGAGCGCCATCGCGCCCGCCGCCAGCACCGGCGAGAGCTGGATGCCGAAGGCGGGATAGAGCACGCCCGCAGCGACCGGGATCAGCGCCACGTTGTAGCCGAACGCCCAGAACAGGTTCTGGCGGATGTTCTGCATCGTCCGGCGCGAGACGTCGAAGGCGTTGACGACGCCGAGCAGGTCGCCCGATATCAGAACCACGTCGGCGGACTCGATGGCGACGTCGGTGCCGGTGCCGATGGCGATGCCGGTATCGGCATACGCCAGCGCCGGCGCGTCGTTGATGCCGTCGCCAACGAAGGCGAGGCGCGCGCCGCCACCTTGCCCTCGGGCAGCACCTCGGCCACCACCTCGTCGATGCCGAGGTCGCGGGCGATCGCCTCGGCCGTCCGACGGTTGTCGCCGGTGATCATCGCCACTCTTAGGCCGAGGTCATGGAGGGCTGCGATGGCCTCGCGGGTCGAGGGCTTCACCGGGTCCGAGACCGCGATCGCCGCGGCGATGCGGTCGTCTATCGCCGCGTAGAGCGGCGTCCGGGCCGACGCGGCCAGACGGGCGCCGGCCTCGGCAAGCGGCCCGAGGTCCACGCCCTCGCGCGCCATCAGCCGGTCGGCCCCGATCAGCACGTCGCGTCCCTCGACCCGCGCGCGAACGCCGTAGCCCGTGATCGAGGCGAAGTCGGTCGCTTCGGGCAGCACCGCCGCCCCTTCGGCGCGGGCACCACGGACGATGGCCTCGGCGACGGGATGCTCGGACGATTGTTCCACCGCCGCGACGAGGCGCAGGAGCGTGCTGCGCTCCATTCCATCGGCCAGAACGACGTCGGTCAGCTCGGGCCGCCCCTCGGTCAGCGTGCCGGTCTTGTCGAGCGCGACGATGCCAACGCCCTGCAAGCTCTGCAGCGCATCGCCCTTGCGAAAGAGGACGCCCAGTTCGGCCGCGCGCCCGGTGCCGACCATGATCGAGGTCGGCGTGGCGAGGCCCATGGCGCAGGGGCAGGCGATGATCAGCACCGCGACCCCGGCGACGAGCGCATAGGTCAGCGCCGGGTCCGGACCGAAGGCCAGCCAGACCAGCACCGTCAGACCTGCGAGCGCCATCACCGCCGGCACGAACCAGAGTGTGATCCGGTCGACCAGCCCCTGGATCGGCAGCTTCGCCCCCTGCGCCTCCTCGACCATGCGGATGATCTGCGCCAGCATCGTGTCGGCGCCGACGCGGGTGGCGCGAAAGCGAAAGCTGCCGGTGCCGTTGACGGTGCCGCCGGTGACAGCGGCGCCCGCTTCCTTCGCCGCCGGGATCGGCTCGCCGGTGATCATGCTCTCGTCGACGTAGCTCTCGCCGTCAATCACCTCGCCGTCGACGGGAACGCGGTCGCCCGGTCGGACGCGCAGCACGTCGCCCTCCTGCACCTCGTCGACCGGCAGCTCGACGAGCGCGCCCTCCCGCTCGACCAGCGCCGTGCGCGCCTGCAGGCCGAGGAGCCTGCGGATCGCCTCGCCGGTGCGGCCCTTGGCGCGCGCCTCGAGAAAACGGCCGAGCAGGATCAGCACCACGATCACCGCCGCCGCCTCGTAGTAGACGGCGCGCGTCCCGGCCGGCAGCAGCGCGGGCGCGAAGGTCGCCACCACCGAGAAGCCGTATGCCGCCGAGGTGCCGACCGCGACCAGGCTGTTCATGTCGGGCGTGCCCCTGAAGAGCATCGGAAAGCCCTTCGCGTAGAACCGCCGCCCCGGCCCCACCAGCACCGCCGTCGTCAGCGCGAACTGGACCAGCCAGCTCCGCTCGTGGCCGATGGCATGGCCGATCCAGTCGTGGAACCCCGGCACCAGATGGCCGCCCATTTCGAGCACGAAGACCGGCAGCGTCAGCAGCGCTGCGACCAGCGTCAGCCAGCCCAGATGCCGCGTCTCGGCGTCCTTGCTCGCGCCCGCCTCTTGACGCGCCTCGGCGCCGGTCGGGCGGGCAGGATAGCCGGCCTCTGTCACGGCCCGAGCAGCCGTCTCCGGTGTGACTTGCCCGGCGAGATAGCGGATCCAGGCGGTTTCGGTGGGCAGATTGACCCGCGCGTCGATGACGCCCGGCACGGCGATAAGCGCCTTCTCCACGCGTCCGACGCAGGACGCGCAGGACATGTTCCCGATTTCCAGCGACGCCTCCTCGACGCGGGCCGGATAGCCTGCATCGGTCAACGCCGCGATGACCCTGGGAACCGCATCGGTCCCAGCGACGCGAAGGCTCGCCGATTCGCTTGCCAGATTGACGGCCACGTCCTCGACGCCGTCGACGGCACGCAGCGCCTTCTCAACGCGCGCGACGCATGAGGCGCACGACATCTCGTCGACCGATACGTTCAGTTGGATCGGCTCGCGCATCGCGGCCCCCTGTAAGGAATGTCGTAGCAGATAAGGGTTCCACCAACTGGAAGGTCAAGCAATGATCGCGGACGTGGCGGGAAAGCCTTGCGGCGACCCTTGACCTTCCAGCGCGGGAACACTGCAACTTGGAACGGCGTCAACATGGGAGCCTGCAGATGACTTGTTTTTCCGTGCCTGAGATGAGCTGCGGTCACTGCACCTCTGCCATCGAGATCTCGATCCGGGCGATCGATCCGGACGCGAAGGTCGCCTGCGATCTCGAATCTCGCACGGTGGCGGTCGAGAGCGGCGCCTCAGAGGCCGCTCTACTCACCGCCGTTCGAGACGCTGGCTACGCTGCAACGCCAGCGGTCGCCTAAGGCTGAGAGAAACGGGGCGCTCGAGACCGTGGCGGATCGCGAAGACGAGGCGACGTCGGCGACGTTCTCGAACTCGACCTCGCTAATCCGGCAGGCAGCTCTTAAAAGGCGATCGCGCTCGCCCAGGCCGGCGCTCCGGCGGCAGTGTACGACATGCTCGTGGCGCGCCTCCAGCGGGCCGAGGGATCGGAGCCGTGGATGGAGTCGCTGATCGGTCAGGCCAACCCGATCGCCGGCGAGATCGGGCGGCCGCCGATGACCTTGGCGGATTTCGCGCCAATGGTTGGAGCACAGCCGAGCGGCCCGACGGCTGCGGATGTCGCGGACGCCGCCGAAATGGACGAGGAGGACCGAACCGCCTTCATCCGTTCGATGGTCGATCGTCTCGCCGCACGGCTCGAGAGCCAGCCGGACGATCTCGACGGCTGGATGCGGCTCGGCAATGCGTACCGGGTTCTGGGTCATCCCGCCGCTGCGCGCGATGCTTATCGGCGTGCCGTCATGCTTCTGGCCGGGCAGCCGGGCGATGACGCTCGGCGGCAGATCATGCAAGACGCGCTCGAGGGGCTCGGCGAGCCAGGGTGAGCGCTGCCGCCGCCAGCTAGCGTGCGAAGAGCATGGGTCCGAGCCTCGGTCCGCGCGTCCTCCTGCGCACTATTCAACTTGAGACTCTAGCTCTCGCTGGCCACGGCGGATGCGCCCGCCCGCTCCAGAGCGTCCATGACCGCCGAGGTCGACAGGAGCTCCGGCAGCACGATGCCTTCGGGAGCCAGCGGGCCGTAGACTGCGTTGAAGGGGATGCCATAGCGGTCGAAGCTTTCGAGATAGCGCGCGATCGCTGCGTCCGGCCGGGTCCAATCCGCCCGCATCGCGGTCACCCCTGACGTCGCCAAGGCCGTCGCCACCGGCTCGCGATCGAGCACCAGCGCCTTGTTCGCCTTGCAGGTCAGGCACCAGTCGGCCGTCACATCGACGAACACGACCTGACCGTGAGACACGCGGCGCGCGATATCGACGCGGTCGAAGTCGGCCCAGATATTGGCCGCGCTTACGGGCGCGGCGGGCGCGCTCCGGGAGGGCAAGTCAAGAACGCTTGCGCTGGCGAGAGTCAGTACAGCCAGCGGGACCGCAACGGCGCTGCGCAGCAGGGTTGGGACACGCCGAAGGCAGAGTGCGGCAACAAGCGCGGCTGTAAGGAGGACCACGGCCAGCGTCGCCGTGGAGCCTGCGACGCCAATGAGCACCCAAACCAGCCACAGAGCCGTCGCCCCCAGCAGGAGCCCGAGGAGTCCGCGCAGTATCAGCATCCAGCGACCCGGCTTCGGCAGGTGCCGGATCATGCCTGGCGCAGCCGCGGTCAGCAGGTAGGGTGAGGCGAGGCCCAGACCGAGGAAGGTGAAGACAAGCGCGATGTCGACGCCCCGCCCAGACAGGGCGAAGGCGATCGCGGTGCCGAGAAACGGTGCCGAGCAAGGTGTGGCGAGGACCGCCGCGAATGCACCTGATGCGAAATCGCCTGCATAGCCGGTTCTCCCGCCGGCGTCAGCGAGGCGCGTCTGCAGCCTCGACGGTAGCGCGATCTCGAAACCGCCAGCGAGGTTCGCGGCGAAGACCGCGAGCAGGACGACCATCAGAGCGAGGAACACCGGGTTCTGGAACTGAAGGCCCCAGCCGACCGTGACTCCGACCTTCTGAAGCGCGAAGAGCAGCGCGGCGAGGCCCCACATGAAGGTCATGACCCCCGCCGCCGACGCAAGAAAACCGCGCCGTATGGTCGTCCGCGCCGACCTATCGAGGCGCATCGCCGAGCCGAGCTTGATCGAGAGCACCGGCAGCACGCAGGGCATCACGTTCAGGACAAGGCCTCCGATGAAGGCGGTCAGGGCGATCCAGAAAAGATCGGCCGCGCCCGGAGCGACCGACCCGAGCACGAACGGCGGCGTCGGTCGCTGTGCGACGGGATCGGGAACGAGCGTTGCGGCGCGCGCGGTGCCATCGGTCACGGTGAGCGAGAGCTCGGGCAGCGGACCGTCGAGCGCCGCCAGGATCGGCAGCGTTGCCCAGAGCAGACGACCGCCCTCGCCGAGCCGGATGTCGGGTGCGCCAAGCGAGGTCGCATCATTGAGCTCGGGAAAGACGTCCGGCGCGTCGAACGGGATCGCGCGCCGGAGAGAGAGCACGAGCTCGCTCGCTCCGGCATCAACGAAAGCGACAGCTTCGGTGACGCCTGCCGCCGCGCGATCCACGGGGACGCGGTCGGCGAACGCGGTGATGCGCGCCGCGCTCTTTCCGTCGATGCCGGTGCCCGCAGGCACTTCGAGCGCGAGATCGAACTCTTGCGGCACGCAGATGTCAGAGCAGGCAAGAAGGCTGACGTGGGCGACAAGGCGGACCGGCGCGCCGGGTTCTTCAAGATAGACCCTGAGCGGAAACACGACCCCGTCGTGGTACCCGAAGTTCTCGATCCCGAAGGCGGTGAACCGCGTCGGAGCCGGCCATTGGAAGTCGACCTCCGCGACGTTGCGCGACCCCGCCCAGTCGATCTCAGGAGGAAACCCGACCTCGCCGGGAGTGCGCCAGTAGGTCTTCCACCCGTCGCCGAGCTCGAGCTCGAGCCCGGCAGATATGCTGCCCGCTTCCGGGGCCACGCCGTTCTCCGCGGTGAGCAGGCGGGCCGTAACGGCGGGCGTCGAGACCGCCTCTGAGCGGGCGGCCTCGGCCGTAGTCCCCGTGACCGCAGCAAGTGTCCACAAAAGGCCGAGAAAGAGCGCCCGGCAAACGTTTTGGACTGGCATCGCGGTCTCCCGCTGTCGTTGTCCCCTGCCTCGCCTGCCGGCGAGAGGCGAAAGCGGTCGGGAGCGAGCGTGCGACCGCTTTGGCCGTTCCTGCCGGAAGCTCAACGGCTGCTGCCTGAGATGGCGTCGGATGCTTGAAAGGTAAATCCCCGACGGCCGCCGGCACATTCGAGAAGTGCCGATGACCCATTGAACGATCCGACCGTTTCGCAACCGGGCGGGACATTCAGGGCGGCGCCTTTGGTGGCGAGCGTCGTGCGATCTGGCTCCAGGCATTCTGCAAAGGACGAGGCACAGCCGGCAAGGCCTAGGGTCCCAAGCAGGGCGACCGGAGCAAAGCGTAGGCGCATCGAGGCTACTCGTTCAGCGTGCGACCTCTACTTGTCGCGCGAAAAGTGCACCCGCAGCCCTACCCATGCTCCGGCTGCTGCGCTCTTCGACGACTGCCTTCGAACGGCAGCTGCGCCCGATCATTCGATGCATGACAAGATGGGCGCCGAGACAGATCGCAAGCGGTGCGAAGACCGCTGCGTTCGACCACAGACCGGCGAGAGCGCCGCCCGCGGCAAAGTAGCCGAAAACCGGAACAAGCATGACGGCGCAACAAACGACCATGCCAACCTTCATGATAACGGACCCGCGCTCCCGCGGCTGCGTCTTCTCGCTCATCTCATCTCTCCACGTCCTCCAAGAGGTTGCCCTTCATGGGACGCATCAAGCCGCCCCGGTCAAGTCTACATTCGGATACATAGTTCACCCCCTTGTCAGATTGATATACCCGGCCGCTCCGATAGAAGCCTTGGCAGCGCGCATGGCAACCAAGCGATCAGCCACGTTGCCGTCCGGAGCGCGCCGTGGCAGTCACGCCCTCTCGGCTGGAGGACGGAAATGAAGCACACGAGACGCGAGGTCCTGAGGTACGGTGCCGCGACCGCCCTGACGGCCGTCATCCCCGCGCGGGTCCATGCGACAGAACCGGGACCTACGGTAATGACCGCGCGCGCGGCGTCTGCGCAGCTCGCTCCGCCGGACTATCCGCGTACGCGAATCTGGGGCTATGACGGAACGATGCCTGGGCCGCTGCTCCGGGTGCCACAGGGCGGGCGCGTGCACCGACGCTTCGTCAACGAGCTGCCCCAAGCGAGTTCCGTGCATTGGCACGGCATCCGGATCGACAACCGGATGGACGGGGTGCCCGGCCTGACGCAGGCAGCGGTCGGTCCTGGCGAGAGCTTCGACTACGACTTCGCGGTGCCGGATGCCGGGACCTACTGGTACCATGCTCATAACCGTTCGATGGAGCAGGTGGCTCGCGGTCTTTACGGCGCACTCGTGGTCGAGGAGGGCGAGGGCCCGGATATCGATCGCGACGAGGTGCTCGTCCTCGACGACTGGCGTCTCGACCCCGAAACCGCGCAGCTGGCTGCGGACTTCGAGGCGCCACACGACCTCAGCCATGCCGGCCGTCGCGGCAACTTCATCGCGGCGAACGGGCGCTTCGATCACTCGATCGACGTGCGTCGGAACCAGCGACTTCGTTTGCGGCTGATCAACGCCGCCAATGCCCGAATCTTCAAGCTCGCCCTGCTGGGCCTCAAGGGCTGGACAGTGGCAGTCGACGGCATGCCGCTCGACAAGCCACGCAAGGTCGCAGACACGTTCCTGCTAGCCCCCGGCGAGCGCGTCGATCTGCTGGTCGACGTCATTGCCGACGCTGGAGATACGGCGCATCTGCTGTGGGTCGAGGCGGGGGAGGGATACGCTCTCACCGCCTTCCCGGTGGTAGGAGAGGCGCGCCGCAGCCGGAGGCAGACGCCCGCGCCGCTGCCACCCAATCCGAACATGGGGCTCCCGGACCTTGCGAAGGCCCGGCCGCTCCAGCTCGGGATGGAGGGCGGTGCGATGGGGCAGCTCGAGGCCGCCGACTTCGAGGGCGAGGGCCGGAGCTTCCGCCAGCTCGTCGAGGCCAACCAGTTCTGGGCTTTCAACGGCACCGTTGGCATGACCGACACGCCGTTCGCCGAGCTGTCGCTGGGCGAGGCGGCCCGGCTCGAGATCAGCAACGACACGGCGTTTGCCCACGCCATGCACCTCCACGGGATGCACTTCCGAGAGATCGAAGCGAGCGGCTACCTAGGCCCGATGCGCGACACGCTGACGATCTTTCGCGGCGAGACACGCGAGATCGCGTTCGTCGCGGATAATCCCGGCGACTGGCTCCTTCATTGCCACATGCTCTCGCACGCCGCCTCGGGAATGATGACATGGCTCCGGGTCTCGTGACGCGGACCGTGCTCGTCGCCGCTGCTTCGCTCGCCGCCGTGGTTGCCGCACTCGGATGGCTCGTCTGGCCCTCACATGTCGCGGACGGGGCCATGCCCGCCTCGGTCGACATCGCGGAGGGTCGGGCGCTCTACGCAGAATACTGCGCGTCGTGTCATGGCGCGGATCTCGAAGGCGAACCGGACTGGCAGACGCCTCGGCCGGACGGACGGCTCCCGGCCCCGCCGCATGACGAGACGGGGCACACGTGGCATCATCCCGACAGCGTCCTCTTTCGCTATACCAAGCTCGGCGGCGCCGAGACCCTGGCGCAGCAGGGGGTCGATTTCGACAGCGCCATGCCCGGCTTCGGCGATCGGCTGAGCGACCAGCAGGTCTGGGATATCCTGGCCTACATCAAGTCGACATGGCCCGAACGGGCGCGGCAGGTGCAGGCCGCACGCACGGAGGCGAACCAACAGCAGGGGGGAACCTGAAATGATTGCGAGACTCACCCACCTCGCCATGGTCGCCGCTCTGGCGTTGCCGACGGCGACCGCAGCGGACGAACTGACGCAGGAGCAGGTGCGCGAGCTTGTGCTCGAGACGATCCGCGAAAACCCGGAGATCGTGATGGAAGCCATCTCGATCCTTGAGCAACGACAGTTACAGGCCGAGGTCGCAGCACGCACCGAGGCGCTCGCAAGGGAGCGCGACCTGCTCGAGCGCGATCCGAACGCCCCTGTGCTCGGCAATCCCGAGGGCGACGTTACCGTTGTAGAGTTCTTCGACTACAACTGCCCATACTGCCGGCGGGCGATGCCGGAAGTCGAGGCGCTGCTCGAGGCCGATCCGAACGTCCGGCTCGTCTATCGCGAGTGGCCGATCCTCGGCGAGGGCTCAGTCTTCGCCGCCCGCGCGGCACTCGCCGCGCGCGAGCAGGACATGTACGAGGAGTTCCATTTCGCGCTCATGGGAATGCAGGGTCGCGCCGAGGAAGCGTCCGTCATGCGCATCGCCGAAGAGATCGGTCTCGACACGGCGCAGCTGCGTCGAGACATGGATGCGCCGGAGATCGGCGAACACATAGAGACATCGATGCGCCTGACGCAAACGCTCGGGTTCAACGGCACGCCATCCTTTGTCATCGGCGAGGCGACGGTGCCAGGCTTCGTGGAACGCGGCCAGCTCGAGGAGCTCGTTGGGGCGGCGCGAGAGAGCGCCGAAGATGCGGTCGATTGACGCCTGCCGCTGGATTGCCGCAGGGCGCCTGTCTCAGTCGGTTGCCCCGGGCGCGCCGAGACACCAAGGTGAAAATGAGCAACGCGAAGCAAGTCTTGTGCAAGAGGGGTGCGCATCGTGCCAGTCCGGATTCTGCCGCTCGGTGCCCTCGTGCTAATTGGCGCATGCGGTGCGTCGGTCGGAACGAACGGCGCAGCCGGAGGAAGCATATCTGACGCCGTCGTTGCGCTGGCAGCCCCGTATCAGGATCTGGACTCGGCACGCCTGCGGCCGGAGGACGGATGTTACTGGTACCGTCATGTCGGCCCTGTCGAGACGACCCTCTTGCCGCTAAGAACGGTCGAGGGCCGACCGATCTGCACAGCAGCCACGCGCTGACGGCGTTACCAGCGTTCGCCGGTCAGGACCTCGCGCTCACGCTGTTCTCGGCCGGATAAAGCACCGCGGTCACACCCAGCTCGACCCTTGGGTAGAGGCCGTTGATGTGGGCCATGACCATCCGGACGCATCCGGAACTCGCCCTAGATCCGATCGAGCGCGGATAAGGTGTTCCGTGGATTCGGAGGTAGGTGTCTCGGCTACCGACGTAGAGGTATAGAGCACGCGAACCTAGCGCGTTGCTCGGTCCCGGCTCCATCCCCTCCTCGTATTGCGCGTAGAGTTCCGGCTCGCGCTCGATCATGCTCTGTGTGGGCGTCCAGTGCGGCCAACGCACCTTCCGTCGGATGGAATAGGTGCCTGGCTCGTAGAGGTCGCCTGCGCCGATGGCCACGCCATACCGCATCGCCGTGCCGCCCGGCTCGATGTGGTAGAGGTAGCGCGCGACCGCGTCCACATGGATGTCGCCCGATCTCAGCCTGTCGTTCGCCACCACCCGCTGCGGCAGGAAACGGGGATGCAGGCCCCACGGGTTCGAGGTCGCCGGATCGTAGTTCGGCGGCATGACCTGCGTATCCCAAGCCTCCATTTGCGCCTCCGTCGGCTGTGTGCCTGCCAGCAGCGGCGTCGAAATCGCCGGCGAGAACAGCAGGGCCGAACTCGCGAGGAAATGTCGTCTCGTCAGCATGTCAAACCTCTAGAAGCCATTGTACCAACATGAGAACCGACGCGCGCGCCTACAATTGTTTGACGCTGATTGCCTGCGAATTCGGCAGCCGCACGTGACGATCGAAAGTGGCGGGGCGCAGCAGGTGCCGCTGTCGGCGATCCGCAACGCCGGATGCGACGCCACTGTCGTTGCCACCGGCTGAACTAGGCGCATGCCGGGATCGGGCCGTCCGCCCGTTCGCGCTCGATCAGCCGCCGCAAGGTGCCGTCGTCCACCTCGCCCTGGACGACGGTCCGTCCGACGACGAGTGCCGGAGTGCCGATGAAGCCGAAGAGCCGGGCGAGCGCGCCGCTCTCCCCGATCTCCGCCAGGACTTCAGCGCCGTCCATGTCGGCGATCATCTGCGTCTCGTCGACGCCGAGGTCCGCGGCCAGCCTCGAGATGTAGCCCCGTGTCGGTCTAAAGGGGGTCCGCATGAGTCGCCTGTGGAAGGCGACGTACGCCCCCTGCCGCTCGGCCGCCAGCGCGGCCTTCGCCGCCGCCAGGGAGGCCTCCCCGAGGAGCGGCAGTTCGTGCCATTCGACGCGGATGGCGCCGTCGGCGCTCTCTTCGAGACTAGCAAGCTTCTGCGTGAGGACGCGGCAATAGGGACAGTAGTAGTCGGAGAAGGACGCGACCGGTACCACATCCGGATCGGGCTGCGCCGTCCCGAACAGCGCCGCGCAAAGCCGTCGACGGACGTCTGCGACGGCCACCGCGCGTCCCGACCCGTCGCCGTCATCGAGCCCGAAGAACGGATCGAAGCCGACCGAACTCGGGCCGCCCGAGATACGCCGGAAGCCTGCCGGGTCCGCGATCGGCTCGAACTCGAGCTCGTCGGCGAAGAGCTCGGTGAACGACTGCAATCCGAAGCGGACGGCACCGTAGCCGCCGGCAAGGACGAGGCCGCCGACGAGAAGATTCCGCCTTGAACTCGCCACCGCTGACCTATCGTCACTTGCCCGGGGCTCCGAGCGCGAAGCCCCTTGGGTCCGCCGGAAGTCGGCCCTTTCGCCTCTATCCTGCGTCAGCGACCTGGTCTTCGATGCTGATCTCGCCGGTCATGCCGCCGGCGCGGTGTCCGGGTACGTTACAGGCGAGTTCAAGGTCGCTGTCGCCGGAGAATGTCCAGATGACCTCCGCCGTCTCCCCCGGCTCCAGCAGGACGCTGCTTGGATCGTCGTGCATCATTCCGGCCGCCTTCATCTTGTCCTCGCGAATCTCTCGGGTGGTCATCAGGCCCTTCTGCATCATCGCGCGCATCTCCTGCCCGTGCGCATCGTGCATGGCGTCCGTGCCGATGTTGAACTCGTGCACCATGCGCCCGGTGTTGGTGACGACGAAGCGGATCGTCTCGCCACGCTCGACCGAGACGTCCGAGGGCGAGAACGACATCTCGTCCATCTCGACCTCGACCACGCGGTCCACCTGGGCCGCCTGTCCTTCCGCACCGATCATTGTGCTCTGTTCGTGGCCTGCGTCCGCCAGTACCGACGAGGCGCCAATGAGAGTGCAGATGCCTGCAATGAGGGGGGTCTTCATCGACATGGAGGTTTCCTTCCTTCTGCTCTGCTTCATTCTGGTCTCGACGAAAGGAGCTGCTGTCAGAAAATTCCGTTCGCTTCCTGCAGCTCCCGGACGTAGCGCACGATCGCCTTCAGGTCGGCGTCGGTCAGGCCCTCGACCGGCGGCATGTTTCCGAACGTCCAGTGGTGCGACCTGACGCCGTTTCGCGCCGCCATCACGAAGGCCATGTCGGCGTGATGGCTTGGCTCGTAGATGCGGTGGACCAGGGGCGGCGCCACGCCGTTTTGACCGGCGGCGTTCTCGCCGTGGCAGACCGCGCACTTCGCCTCGAACGCCCGCGCGCCGATCTGCGCCTCGGCCGACAACTCCGCGGGCAGCGCGACGTCGACGAGCGGCGCACCCGCCGCGACCGCACGCGTATCGGGCGGCGTCATGCTATGTTCCGGCGGGGCCGTAGGGGATGCGACGGTGTTCCAGATCGCGGCGCCACCGCCGATCACGAAGAACGCACCGATCGCGAGAGCGGTCTTGTTCATGGGGACTCGATCATTCGGGAAGGGGGGTCAGATGAGCTTTACCTGGGTGCCGATCTTCGCCATCGCGAAGAGTTCGGAGATCTGCTCGTTGTAAAGGCCGATGCACCCATTCGACGATCTGCGTCCGATCTTGCGCGTGTCCTGCGTGCCGTGGATGCGGTAATATTGCCAGCTGAGGTATAGCGCATGGGTCCCCAGGGGGTTGTCCGGTCCCGGCGGGATGAAGTCCGGCCACTCGGGGTTGCGCTCCTTCATCGACGGTGTCGGCGCCCAGCTCGGACCTTCGACTTTGCGGACGACCTCGGTGTGGCCGAGCCGGGTGAGTTCGTCCGACATCGGGACGCTCGTGGGGTAGATCATCCGGACGCTCTCGTCCTCGGACCAGTATTGCAGCATCCGCGACGTCGTATCGGACAGGATCACGCCGTTTTTTAGCGTTTCGAAGTGGTCTCGCCAGTCGTGGACCCGGAACGAGGAGACATTGCGGCGGACCGCTGGAGAAGCAGGGGCCCCCTGCGCGAAGGCGCCCGGTGCGCTGACCAAAAGCGCTATC
Source organism: uncultured Rhodobacterales bacterium (assembly GCA_964392825.1). GTDB lineage: Bacteria > Pseudomonadota > Alphaproteobacteria > Rhodobacterales > Rhodobacteraceae > Roseitranquillus. Next base: position 40,165 of record CAYMRW010000002.1, on the reverse strand, counting down.
GCGGCACCGCCCGCGATGAACGCACGCCGGCTGCATGTCTCGATACGGTAGCTGCTCATGCCTTGCCTCGGTCTGAAGGATCGCCGATTTCGCGAGACCGAACCGGGTTCCAGCGCAGGAACGTCAAATACGGCATTTTCACGATCGTGTGAGGCGCTTGTTCCAGCCCCGCGGCCGCTGGAACTCGGATTGCGTGGGCACGCCCGGACCACGCATTTCTTCACGATCTTCCGAGTTGAGGAAAAAGGCATGAATCATACCGATCCCTACCCCCAAGAGCGCGATCCCCGGAAAGCGCATGACCATGTATTCCTCGGCGACAATCACGAGCGCAACGAGCGACGCACCTGGCTGGTGATCGCGCTGACCGCGACAATGATGGTGGCCGAAATAGCAGCTGGCACGATCTTCGGCTCGATGGCCCTTGTGGCCGACGGCTGGCATATGTCCACCCACGCCGCAGCCTTGCTGATCGCAGCACTTGCCTACCTCTACGCGCGCCGCCACGCGCGCAACCCGCGGTTCACCTTCGGAACCGGGAAGCTCGGCGACCTTGCCGGTTTCGCTAGCGCCGTCGTGCTGGCGCTCATCGCGCTGCTGATCGGCTGGGAGAGCGTTGTGCGGCTGGCGAATCCCGTGACGATCAGCTTTCCGCCGGCAATTGCCGTTGCCATCCTCGGCCTCGTGGTGAATCTCGTCTGCGCCTGGTTGCTGCGCGAGAGCCATGACCACGGTCGTGGGCACCACCACCATCATCACGGAGGCCACGACCACAACCTGCGCGCGGCCTACCTGCACGTTCTCGCGGATGCACTGACCTCGGTCCTTGCGATCGTCGCTTTGGTTGCTGGCAGCCTCTATGGCTGGATCTGGCTCGACCCGGCGATCGGCATCGTCGGCGCACTGGTCATTGCTCGGTGGTCGTGGACGCTGATCCGCGACGCGGGGCTGGTCCTGCTCGACTACATACCTGAGGAGAAGACGCTGCCTGACGACATTCGCGCCGCCATCGAGACCGGGGATGACAGGGTTCAGGATCTGCATGTCTGGCAACTCGGCCCCGGCCACAACGGCGTCATCGTGTCCGTCGTCACCACCAATCCGCAAACACCCGCCCAGTACCGCAAGAAGCTTTCGCACCTCTCGGCGCTGTCTCACGTGACGATCGAGGTTGAGCTGCAAACTGCGTGAAACCCATCGGCTGCGCATCGCGAATGCCGCTGCCGTCCCGCTTGACCTTCCCCCTGCTGGAAGCCCTAGGTAGGCGGCCGAGCCGAGACGATCTCGGCTCTGTCGAGTCGCAACGCGCAGGGAAAAAGAATGACAATCGAGAATCGCCTGAACAGGCGCGGCTTCCTAGCAGGTTCCTGCCAAATGGCGCTCGGCGCGGCACTGGCGTCGGTCGCGGGACGCGCCACCGCATCGCCCGATCCCACGCGCCGGCTAACTGTCGGGACACGCGTGCTCGAGGTGAACGGTCGGGCGGCGACGGTCTTCGGCATCACCGATGCGAACGGGCGCAGCGGACTTGAACTGACCAAAGCGGAAGGCTTCCATGTCGCGCTGAGGAACGACACGCCGCAGGCGACGATCATCCACTGGCATGGGCTGACGCCTCCCTTTTCGCTTGACGGTAACACCCTCTCGCAGCAGCCGCTCGTACCGGGCGCAACCTCCGAATATCGTTTCGATCTCGCGCGGGCTGGAACGAACTGGATGCACTCGCATCTCGGCCTGCAGGAGCAGCAGCTGCTGGCCGGGCCGCTCATCGTGCGCGACGGCGCCGGAGACCGGCAGGGGGGCGTGCTGCTCCTGCCCGACTTCACCTTCACCCCGCCCGCCGAAATCCTCGCGCGCCTTGCCGCGAGCGGTGGGCATATCGGCTCGGGTGCCGCCGAGACGGAGATGGGCATGGTCCGCGCCCCGGCCGGAATGGATCACGCCGCGATGGGCCACGGCGCGATGGCCACGGGCGGCGACATGGCCGGCATGGAGCACGGCGCGGCGAGCGAATCGGCGATGACGCAGATGGATCTCAACGACGTCGCCTACGACGCCTTCCTCGCCAACGACCGGACGCTCGACGACCCGGAGGTGGTCGGGGTGGAACGCAGCGGCCGGGTACTGCTCCGGGTGGTCAACGCGGCGACCTCAACGAACTTCTGGCTCGATCTTGGCGCGCTAACCGGCACGCTCGTGGCCGTCGATGGGCGCGACATCGCTCCCTTCCGCGGGCGCAGATTCGAGCTCGCGATGGCGCAGAGGCTCGACATCGAACTTGACCTGCCGGCTCAGGCCGCCGCCTTCCCAATCCTGGCCGAGCGCGAGGGCGACCGTCCCCGCACCGGCATCGTGTTGGCCACGCCAGGTGCAGCCGTCGCCAAGGTCGCACCCGAGGCGGAGACCCCGGCACCGCCCGTCCTGCTCCAGCTTGAGCGGCGCCTCGCCGCGGCCGAGCCGCTCAGCGACCGCCCCGTTGATCGGGCGTTGACGACGCACCTGACCGGCAGCATGGCAAACTACGAATGGGGCATCGATGGTCGCCCCTTCGAAGACCGCCGCCCGCTCGACGTGCGCCAGGGCGAGCGGGTCGAGGTCACCATGGTCAACGACACGATGATGTCGCACCCGATGCACCTGCACGGGCATCACTTCCAGGTCGTCGGGCTCGGTGCGGCGCGCCTCTCAGGAGCGATGCGCGACACCGTCCTGGTGCCGCCGATGGAGCGGGTGACGATCGCCTTCGACGCCGACAATCCCGGCGACTGGCCGTTCCACTGCCACAACCTCTACCACATGGCCGCGGGCATGATGACGACCGTCCGCTACATGTAGGGGGTGGCGCCCGCGGCGGGCCGCCTCGGGCCATCGCCATCGGGAACCTTCTAGCGCTGGAGAGTTATTCCTGGCGAGCCGTCCGCGGATCGAACGAGCCAGATGAGCGATCGAACGCCACGGAAACTGTGAGGTCTGCGGCGCGTCCCGGAGGTCTCTCATGATCCTTCTCATCGTCGTTCTCCGCTGGCTCCTCGCGACATGGTCCCTGGCGCTGAAGCTTGGCGCCATCGGGAACGCGGCCGAGGCAACCGCCCGGCAGGCCGCGCCGTTCCTCGGCGGGAATAGCGCTGCTCCAGGGCCGCATGGCCGGCGATGCAATGACCGTGACGGGCGCGATGCTGGTGACCGTGGGGCTGCTCTTCAAGCTCGGTGCGGCCCCGGCACACCCTTGGGTGCCCGACGTGGCCGAAGGCGCGCCGGTGCCAGCCGCCGCCTTCCTGATCGTGGTGCCCAAGATCGCCGCTGCGGTGGCACTGGCGCGCTTCGTCGCCCTGACGCCGGCCGACCCCGAGGTGCCGAGCCTGCACCTGGCGCTGCTCGCGGCGGCGACCTTGGTTCTCGGCACGCTCGCGCCGTTCCGGCAGGACGACGTGCGCCGCCTGATCGGCTGGTCCTCGGTCGGTCAGACCGGTAACGCTCTGATCGGCGTCGCCCTGGTCGGCCGCGTGCCCGAGGCGCTGCCGGCGCTGCTCGGCTTCGACGCGGCCTATGCGCTGGGCAACATCGCCGCCATCACCGCCGTGGCCCACCTGCGCGGGCGCACAGCGCTTGCCGACCACGCTGTCCTGGTCCGCCCCGCCCCGGCCGCGGCGCTGACGCTCGCCTTCCTGTCGCTGATGGGGATCTCGCCGCTCGCCGGGTTCCTCGGCAAGTTCGTCTTGGTCCTGGAGGCGATCAACGGCAACCTCGCCTAGCTGGCGCTGGTCGGGATCGCGGCCTCGGTGCTGTCGCTCTTCCCTTACCTGCGGGTGATCGGTCCGATGGCCTTCGGCACGAATCGGGACGCGCCGGCAACGCTCGGCAGCGCCAGCGCGACGGTCGCCGCCGTCGCTGCGCTGTCGCTGCTCGGCGCGGCGCCGTTCTGGGGCGCGTACTAGGGCGCACTGCCGGCGTCCCTGCTGCCGTGACAGAGAAGTCGCGTCGCGCCCCGCCGGAGCGTCATGTGCCCCCCTGGAACATTCCAGCGCTGGAATGTTGTTTCGGTGGCGAGGTTTGCACCACATTCGTCTGAACTGGAGATTGGAGGAGGCACATGAAAGGCGTTCTTCTGGGCTTGATCGGGGGGCTCGTCCTTCTCGGCGCCGTCTTTCTGGCCGTGGTCTATACCGGCGCCTACAACGTCGCCGCCACCGATCCGCACGCAGACATCGTACGCTGGGCGCTCGGGACCACCCAGCACCGCTCGGTTGCGGGTCGCGCCGAAGACGTCGAGATACCCGAGGATCTCGCGCCCGAGCTCGTCGCCGCGGGCGCGCCGGCCTATGCCGCGATGTGCGCCCACTGCCACGCAGGGCCGGGGGTCGAGCGCGCTGCCTGGGCATCGGGGATGCGGCCGATGCCGCCCGAACTGATCCACGCTGCCACCGAATGGGAGCCCCGCGAGGTGTTCTGGATCCTGCAGAACGGCATCAAGATGTCGGGCATGCCCGCGTTCGGGCCCGACCACGGCGACCAGGCGCTCATCGAACTGACGGCCTTCGTGGGCAAGCTGCCCGGCATGACGCCGGAGGAGTATCGCACGCTCACCGAAGCCCGGGGGCGTGGCGGCGGCGGGCAGAGCGAGTCCGGTGGCGAAGACTGAAGCGAGACGGAAGAGAGGAGACCAGACCTATGTCCTACCTGCGGTTCGGCGCGATGATCGCCACCTCGACCGTCGTCATGTTCATCCTGATGTACCTCAACACCTATGCGTGGGAGCACGTCTTCTGGAGCGAGACGCGGGCCTATATGGCGGTGCTGATGGGCGCGACGATGGCGGTCATCATGCTGGGCTACATGCTGTCGATGTATTCCAGCAAGGGCGTCAACATCGCCATCTTCGTGGGCTCCGTCGTCGTCTTTGCGCTGATGCTCTGGCTGGTGCGCAGCCAGGCCACGGTCTCGGGCGTCAGCTACATGCGGGCGATGATCCCGCACCACTCGATCGCGATCATGACAAGCGAGCGGGCGCAGATCGACGACCCCCGCGTGCGCAAGCTCGCCGACGAAATCATCGCCGCGCAGCAGAAGGAGATCGCCGAGATGCGCTACCTGATCGCCGACATCTCCGGCGACGAGGACGCAGTTCCGCCCGAGACCTTCGACGGCGACGAGGCGGCGGAGGTCGCCTCGGTCGAGGCCGCGCTCGACGCCCCGGTGATCGCCTCGCTCGACCCGGCGCCGCTGAACGAGGCAGAGGCAGGCCAGGTGCTGGAGCCCGGCCCGGGATGCCTGTTCAAGCGCACGGCCGAGAGTGACCCGATCCTCGCGATCCGCGCCCCGGAGGACGGCGGCGCGGCGCGGGGCGTGATGAAGCTGAGCGGCAAGCTTGTGCCGCTGCAATCGGAGGCCGGCGGCGACCTCGCGGCGGGCGCGACGATGACCGCGGAAGGCGTTCGAATGGCGGTGCGCCCCCTGCGCGACGACGAGACCCTGCTCGGCGACGGCTTCGAGCGGGCCGATGCCGAGTTGGTATTCCAACTCGATCAGGGTCTGACCGTTGGGTATCGCGGTTTCTACAGCTGCGACGCGTGAGACAGGAGGCCAAGATGGCACTCGATCAAGGCGAGAAGAAAGCGAAACTTTACCGGATGGTGATGCCCGGCCACCTCTGCCCCTACGGGCTGAAGTCGAAAGACCTGCTGGAGCGGCAGGGGTTCGAGGTCGAGGACCACCCCCTGACCACGCGCGAAGAGACCGAGGGCTTCAAGCGCGAGCACGGCGTCGACACCACACCGCAGGCGTTCATCACCGGCGAGCGGATCGGCGGCTACGACGCGCTCCGCGAGCATTTCGGGCAGGAGGTCAAGGACGCGGACGACACCAGCTTCCAGCCGGTGATCGCGATCTTTTCCGTCGCGGCCCTGATGGCGCTGGCGACCAGTTGGTATGTTTTCGGCTCGCTTCTCACGGTGCGGGCGTTCGAGTGGTTCATCGCCTTCTCCATGTGCATCCTCGCCATCCAGAAGCTGCAGGACGTCGAGAGCTTTTCGACGATGTTCCTGAACTACGACCTGCTGGCGCGGCGCTGGGTGCGCTACGGCTACCTCTATCCGTTCGGCGAGGCGCTGGCCGGCATCCTGATGGTCGCTGGTGCGCTGATCTGGGTTGCGGCGCCGGTGGCGCTGTTCATCGGGACGGTCGGCGCGGTCTCGGTGTTCAAGGCGGTCTACATCGACAAGCGCGAGCTGAAATGCGCCTGCGTCGGCGGCTCGTCGAACGTGCCCTTGGGCTTCGTGTCGCTGACCGAGAACGTGATGATGGTGGCGATGGGCGTCTGGATGCCGGTCCGCATGTTCGCGTTGGGGTGACGCGCCGCCCCCCGCCCTACTTCCGCCGGCCGCGAACCGCCGCCCAGATCAGCGGTGCGCCGGTGAAGAGGCCGAGCGCGAGGGCTGCCCAGGTGGCGGCGCCCATGTCGCCCTCGGCGGCGGTCGTGCCGAAATGCGCCAAGAGAAAGCTCGCCGGGATGATGCCGGCCAGCGTCGCCAGCGCGAATCGCCAGAAATGCAGGCAACTGAGACCTGCCGCATAGCTGATCAGGTCGAAGGAGACGAAAGGCATCAGCCGGCTCACCAGCACCGTCGCCGTCAGCGCATTCTGCGAGCCGAGCAGCCCCGCGTCGATCTTATCGCCGAACCAGCGCCGCAAGGCTTCGCGGCCGAGCGCCCGCGCCAGCCCGAATGCGATCAGCGCGCCCAACTCGGCGCCGAGGATCACCTGGATCGTGCCCCAGACATGGCCGTAGGCGGCGCCGGCGGCCAGCGCGATCGGCGCGCTGGGGATCGGGCTTGCCACTACGGCCAGCGTCATCAACCCGACCACCGCCGCGGGCCCCCAAACCCCGGCCCGCGCGACCAGACGGTCAACGCTCTCGGCGTTGATGCGCGAGGCGAGGTCGAGCGGCCCCCAGAGCGCCCAGAGACCGGCGGCGGCAGCGATTGCGGCCAGCATCAGGAACAAGCCGCGCCGCCCACGGATCGCCCGCGCCACGCCTCCGCCCTGTGGCTTCTCACCCGGCACGCGCGCTTCGATATCCTTGACAGACGATTAACGCACCGGGATCAGGCAACAAGACAACGAGTCGCGCACGTATCCACGCGTAGTAAGCCATCCAGCACGACCCCTACGCTCAGACCGCCTCGACGGCCTCGGCCAGCATGTCGCGGACCTCTCTGGCGACGGATGTCAGCTCGGCGTTGTCGATGGCCTGCATCGAGGCGACCGGGTCGACGGCGCTGATCTCGACGTCCTCCCCGACCTGCCGCAGGATGACGTTGCAGGGCAGCATGGCGCCGACCCGCGGCTCCATGTCGATCGCCTTGTAGGCCATCTGCGGGTTGCAGGCGCCGAGGATGCGGTAGGGCTCCATCTCCGCGTCGATCTTCTTCTTCATCGTCGCCTTGACGTCGATCTCGGTCAGCACGCCGAAGCCGCGCTCGGTCAGCGCCGACCGCAGCCTGGCATCGACGGCGTCGAAGTCGGCACCGGCAATCGTCCGGTCGATGGTGTAGCTCATGGGGTCTCTCTCTTGCGACTTGCGTCGATACGGCGCGGATATGGCGGGCACCGGCAGTTGTCGATGCCCGCCATGGTCTTACTCGTCGGCCGGCGCGTCGTTGTCCATCATGCCGTCGTCCATGTCCTGCATCGGCATCCTGCCGGGGGCCTGCTGCAGCATCTGGTCGCGGCGCGCCTGCATCCGCTCCATCCGGTCGGCCGGGGCGGTGATCTCGTCCGCCGTCACCTGGCCGTCGCCGTCGTTGTCGAGCTCCTGGAACCGGTCGACCGTCATCTCGCGGGTCATCGCGGCGTGCAGCGACTCGAATTCGTCGAGTGACAGGGTGCCGTCGCCATCGGCGTCGAACTCCGCCAGTTGCGCCTGAAGCCCCGCGCGCAGCTCGTCCGGGGTCGTGGTGCCGTCGCCATCGGCGTCGAAGGCTTCCATCATCGCGCCCATCGGTCCCATGCCGCCCATCGCGCCGGGGCCACCCATCATTGCCATGCCACCCATGCCCTGATCGTGCATTCGCTGCATCATCTGCATCATGCCGCCGTGGTCGCCACGCGCCGATCTGTGGTCGCGACCGCCGTCGCCGGGGCCATGCGCCAGAGCCGGCACCGCCAGAGCGCCGCCGAGGGCCGTCGTCGCGGCCAGACCCAGGGCCAGCATCCAGTTGCGTCTCATCGAACATCCTCTCCTTGCTTCGGTTGCGTGGCCACGACTTGGGGCCCGACTGTCGCATCATCGTGCCAACGCAGCGGAGAATTGTATCGCTCTGTCGCAAGGCGCGGCCGCTGTGACGGAGCGCGACACGATTTGCCGAATGGTGCACAGCAGATGCGCTAGACCACCGCCATGACCGACACGCCGCACATCCTCGTCGTCGACGACCATCGCGAGATCCGCGATGCCGTCGTGCGCTATCTCGAGCGCAACGGCATGCGCGCCACCGCGGCCCGCGATGCAGGCGAGATGGACGCACGGCTCAGGGCCGGGCGGTTCGACTTGATCGTGCTCGACGTGATGATGCCGGGCGAGGACGGGCTGTCGGCCTGCCGCCGTCTTGCCGCCGAGGGCACGGCGCCAATTCTGATGCTGACCGCGCTCGGCGAGGAGACCGACCGCATCGTCGGCCTCGAGATCGGGGCCGACGACTACCTGCCCAAACCCTTCAACCCGCGCGAGCTCCTGGCGCGGATCAAGGCGATCCTGCGCCGCGCCGAGCGGCCCGAGCGCAGCGCCGGGAGCCTCAGCGGGCACCTTGTGGCGTTCGCGCATTGGGTGCTCGACACCGACCGCCGGATCCTGATCGCCGAGGACGGCGCCGAGGTGCCGCTGACGACGGCCGAGTTCAAGCTCTTGACGGTGTTTCTCGACCGGCCGCGCTTCGTGCTCAGCCGCGACCAGCTCCTCGACCTGACCTCGGGTCGGCAGGCGGAGGTCTTCGACCGCACCATCGACAACCAGGTCAGCCGCCTGCGCCGCAAGATCGAGCGTGATCCGGGCAGGCCCGAGATCGTCACCACCGTGCGTGGCGGCGGCTACAGCCTGACCACCGACGTGCGGGTGCTGCCGTGACGTGGCTGCCACAGAGCCTGCGCGGCCAGCTTGTGCTCCTGATCCTCGGCGCGCTGCTGGTGGCGCAGGCGGTCAGCCTGTGGCTCTTCGTGGACGAGCGCAGCCTGGCCGTACGCGCGGCCCTTGGGCTGGAGGCGGCGGGCCGGGCGGCCAACGTGGCCCTCCTGATCGAGGAGGCGCCCGAGGCGCTGCACCCCTCGATCCTGCGCGCAGCGGATTCGCCGCTGGTGCGGTTCAGCCTCGCCGCAGCGCCGGCTGTCGATCACGCAGGCCACGGTCGCAGCGGCGCTATCGCCGCCCGCGTGCGGTCCCTTCTCGGCGATGAACCCGGTCGCGAGGTGCGGGTCGACCTGCACGAGATGGAACGAAATGGGCCGTGGCGGCGAGTTCCGCCCGAGATGGCGCGGATGCACCGGGCGATGATGGGCACGCCGCTCGCGGCCGTTGAGATGCGGCTGTCGATCGCCCTCGCGGACAGGCGCTGGCTGAATGTCGCGACGCGGTTCCACCGCCCGCCGCTGCAATGGCCGTGGGCCGCGACGGTCAGCTTCGCGGTCACCGCCGCTGTCACCCTGGGCGCCGCCTGCTGGTTCCTGCTGACGCGGCTGACGGGTCCTCTCGGCCGTCTCTCCACCGCCGCCGACCTTCTGGGCCGCGGCGAGGACGTGCCCGAGCTGCCGCAGAAAGGCCCCGCGGAGGTGCGCGAGCTGACGGCGGCGTTCAACCGGATGCAGGCGCGGCTGACCCGGTTCGTCGCGGACCGCACACAGATGCTGGCCGCGCTCGGCCACGACCTGCGCTCGCCACTGACGGCGATGCGGGTGCGCGCCGAGATGGTGGACGACGACGAGACCCGCGAGCGGCTGATCGCGACGGTCGAGGAGATGCAGGGCATGGTCGAGGCGACGCTCGCCTTCGCGCGCGGTGTCACCGTTTCGGAGGCGTCCGAGGCCGTCGATCTCGCGGAGCTCATGGCGGCCCTCGACGACGAGTTGGTCGAGACGGGAACGCGGATACGGGTCGACGCCGTGCCTGATCTGGTGGTGCGGGCGCGCCCGTCCTCGCTGCGCCGCGCGCTGCGCAACCTGATCGACAACGCGGTTCGCTATGGCGGCGGCGCGCATGTCGCGCTCGCGCGCGACGCCGGGTCAGCACGGATCACCATCGCCGACAACGGCCCCGGCATTCCGGAGGCCGACCTCGACCGCGCCTTCGACCCGTTCGTGCGGCTCGAGACCTCGCGCAGCCGCGAGACCGGCGGTACCGGCCTCGGCCTCGCGATCGCGCGAACGATCGTGCAGGCGCATGGCGGCGACATCCGCCTCACCAACCGCGCGGCGGGCGGCCTGGCCGCCAGCGTCACCCTGCCGCTCGACGCGCAGACGACCGACGACAACCACTGAAAGGAGACCACGATGAAATTCGCACCTCTAACAATCCTCGCCGCCGCTCTCGGCACGCTGCCGGCCGTCGCCGATCCGCAAGGCGGCTGGAACGACGGCTACGGTCATATGATGGGCGGCGGCTTCGGCGCCGTGGGCGCGCTGATGATGCTCGTCTTCTGGGGCGCGATAATCGCCGCGGCGGTCGTTGCCGTGCGCTGGCTGATGGAGCGCGACGGCAAGGTCCGGCAACCCGACGCGCTTGACATCCTCAAGGAGCGGCTCGCCCGCGGCGAGATCGACCCCGAGGAGTACCAGGCGCGCCGCAAGGCCCTGGACTCCTGAGGCACCGGCTGCGGTCCCACAGGCGGTGCCTGCGGGTCAGATCCGAAAGGCTCGACGCGGGCGGTTTTCCGGCCGTTCCGCGCGGCTCGCGCTCGGGGCATCCTTGTTCGTGCTGCCTGGCTGCCGCGGCTGATCGAGGCGGGCTATCGCTCTCGCCGGTTCCTTCAGCGCAGATAGGCTTCGCTCGCGTAGCGGCGCATCATGCGCTGGCTGCTGAAGCGCGGGGCGATCTTGCTGATCGACTGCTTCATCATCCAGATCCAGCGGTCGCGGTCGTCGTGCCAGAGCGGCAGGACGACACGCTCGAGCTTGTCATAAAGGTCCTGCGCGTCGTCCTCGTGGCGCCGGTCGTCGCCGCCCACGGCCCAGCCGGTCACGCCCTCGATCCAGGCCTCGATCCACCAGCCGTCGAGCACGCTGAGGTTCAGCACGCCGTTCATCGCGGCCTTCATGCCCGACGTGCCCGAGGCCTCCATCGGCGGCAGCGGCGTGTTGAGCCAAATATCGGCGCCCGCAACCATCGTCTTGGCCAGCGCCATGTCGTAGCCGGGCAGGAACGCTATCGGCATGCTTCCCTGCAGCGCTCGCATGTTCTCGTGGATGCGCCTGATCAGCGCCTTGCCGTTGTCGTCGCGGGGATGCGCCTTGCCCGCCATCACCAGCTGAAACGGCCGCTTCCGTTGGATCGCCCGCAGCCGCTCGAGGTCGGCGAAGATCAGGTCGGCGCGCTTGTAGCCGGTCATCCAGCGGGCGAAAGCGACAAGCGGCAGGTCGGGCCGCATCTCAACCCCGCTTCGCGCCCGGATCTCGGCGATCAGCCCCGCCTTGGCCTCGGAATGCGCCTCCCAGACCTCGGCGTCGGGGAGTGCGTCGGCAACCGCGAGCTGCTCGGGATCGTGGCCCCAGGCGGGCACGAGGCGCTGGAACAGCCGCGCGAACGCCGGATGCGTCCAGGTCGGAACGTGCACGCCGTTGGTCACCGCCCTGATGGTGTAGCCGGGGAACATGCTACGGGTGGTCTCGGCATGCCGGATCGCCACGCCGTTCACGAAGCCGCTGAGGTTCAGCGCCAGCCGGGTCATGTTGAGCCGGTCTTCACCCGCCAGCAGGCGGAGCTGTCCGATCGGGATCAGCCCGTCGAGCTGCCGTTCGACGAGGTCGTAAGAAAAATGGTCGTGCCCCGCCTCGATGGGGGTATGCGTGGTGAAGACGCAGACCTCGCGCACACGGTCGTCGTCATAGTGCAGAACGTCGCCCGTGCTCAGGTGGGTGGTGCGCGGATGACGGCGCAGCAGAGCCGCCGTCAGCAGCGCGGCATGGCCCTCGTTCAGGTGATAAGTCTCGATCTCGAAGCCGAGCGCCTGCAGGAGCATCTCGCCGCCGATCCCCAGCACGATCTCTTGCTTCAGCCGCCAGGCATTCTCGCCGCCATCGAGCCGGTCGGTGATCGCCCGGTCCTCGGGCGCGTTCTGCTCCAGCCGGGTGTCGAGCAACAGCACCGGCACCGCCTGTCCGATCGGGCAGGTCAGCACGTAGAGCCAGGGCCTTATCCAAACCGGCCGCCCCTCGATCGTCACCGCGACCATCGCGCCGAGCGGCGTCGCCCAGTCCGCCGGGTCCCACGGGTCGGCATGGTCGACCTGCCGGCCCTCCGCATCGATCTCCTGGCGCAGATAGCCTTCGCGGCTGGCGAGCGTCACGAACACCACCGGCAGGTCGAGATCGGCGCAGGACCGGGCGGTATCGCCCGCCAGAACGCCGAGGCCGCCGGAGTAGGTGCGTATCTCGGGCCGGAGCGCGATCTCCATCGAGAAATACGCAACGCGTCGTCGTGACAGGAACGGATCGATCGGCGCCATCATCTGTCTCGACTCTGCTTTTCCGTTGTCTGGTCCAACGCCCAGCGAAAGTCGCAAGCCGGAGCGCCGACAGCGAGAGTCCCTGACCTTTCCAGCATTCCGCCCCACCGCTCGGCCAGCGGGAAGTCGAGTTGGCAGAACGTGCGGTAGCATAGCTCGCCCTCGCCGTGGCGCTTGAAGTAATCCGCCACGGGGCAGCGTTCGCAGTCGAAGGCAACGACGTTCTCTCCCGCCTCCACGTCGCGCCACCGGTAGGCTGGCGGTCCGAACGGAAAGCCGCGAAAGAGGCCAGTGGCGATCCGGAGTTTCTTTAACGGATCATCGGTGAACGCGCTGGCAAGCAGGAACGGCCCTTCGCCCATCCGTTCGTAGACGCGCCAGCCGATCCGGTTGAGCAGGTCCGCCGCCTTGTCTGGATCGTGTCCTGCCGCCACCAGCGCCTGGTTCATCGCCCGCACCGCTCCGGCCAAGTGGAGGATGAAGGTGGGTCCGATCTGGTCCAGCACGGGGATCTCCGGTTCGAGTGTGCGGTAGCGCCGCCAGCTTTCGTCGAGGAGACCCTCGACCTCGGCCTCAGAATGATGGCGCCGAAGCACCTCGCGGGCGCTTGGATCGACGATGAGGCGGAGCAATCCGGCACCACGCTCGAGCTCCCTGAGGCGCGCGAGAAGTCCGTCGACGATCTCACCCGCAAGCGGATGCGCTCGCCCAGCTTCCCGGTAGGGGTCGCGGGCCTCTGCGGGAAGGATCTCGCCGAGCAGCAGAAATCCCGGGAGAAACTGCCCCGCCAATTGGCGGAGCCGCGGGCCGTCAGCGAATCGTTGAGCGAAAGCGCGCGCAACGACAGGCCGCGTCACCTGGTCGAAGCGGAGACCCGGCGCAAGCGTGAAGGTGAGCGCCTCGGCGGTGGTGATCGCCTTGGCGTGGAGCAGGAGGCCGCTGGGAAAGACGAAGCCGTGGCGGTAGCCGCTGGCAATCATCGCGAGGTAGACCTGCGTGATCGTCATCTCGGTGAGGGTCGAGCGATAGAATTGCTCGGCGAGCCGCTCAAATGATGCGAAGAACGCCGCTTCGTCGGCGCCCGGAAGCGGTCGTGTCTGCATTCTGAAGTGATGGAAGGCCCTTCGCGTCTGGTGCTGGACGACGGCGAGCCAGTAGAGGAGGAACCGATCCCGCTCGTCCTCGTCGAGCTCGCCGATCATCCCGAAATCGAGGAGCGTGATGGTTCCGTCGTCGCCGAAAAGGATGTTGCCGGGGTGAAGGTCGGCGTGGAACAGTCCGTCGGTAAGGAACATCTTCATTTGCAAAGCGACCAGCCGTTCGACCAAACGCTCCCGCGTCGCGGAATCCAGACGTTCGACCGCCGCCTTCAGCCGCACTCCGTCCGCGCGCTCCATCGTCAGGACACCGGCTGCGGTGTGGTCCCGGAACACCTTGGGGATGACAAGCCCCTTCCAGTCCCGGAAGTTGTGCCGGAACCGTTCCATGGTTCGAGCCTCTTCGGCGAAATCGAGCTCGCGGAGGGTGTAGCGCCGGAACTCCGCGAAGGCGTCCACCAGGTTGGCGCGGCGCGTCCGCGTCGGCGAGATCCTGGCGAGCAGCGAGACGATGCGGCCAAGCGCCTCCAGATCCTGATCGACCCGGTCATGGATGCCGGGACGCTGCACCTTTACCGCGACGGGCTCGCCGCCGGGCAAGACGGCGAAGTGGACCTGAGCCAGCGACGCCGACGCCACCGGTTCGGCGTCGAACGACCGGAAGGCGGTCTCGAGACTTCGGCCCAGCTCGTGCTCAACGATCGCGCGGACCTGCCGGAACGGGGACGGCGGCACGCCTTCCTGCAGGACTTCGAGTGCGGCGATGTACTCCTTGGGGAGCACGTCAGGGCGCGTGCTCAGGATCTGGCCGAGCTTGACAAAGGTCGGCCCCAGAGCGACCAGCGCGGCCACGAACTCGTTCGGCACGTCTTCCCGCCGAGCTCGCTCCTCCGGACTCAGCCGCACGAAGCGGCGGTAGGCGCGGATCTGTCTCAGCGCGACCCGCACCAGGGAAAGCAACCGACGAGGAAATCGGGTCGCAACCAGTCCTTCGGATTGCGGCACCTACGCAACCGCTCGCTCTGACGTCAGGCGCCCCGTGATGCCGAGCGCCTTGTTCGTCCTGCGGATGGACGCCGCTCCGTCAGATTCCAGGTTTGTCAACGCGCGGATCGCGTCGATCGTCTCGGGGATCACGATCGCCTGGTTGTCGACCATGTACGCGTAGAACAGCTCGTCGCCCTGCACCTTCAACATGTCTGCCCAGAGCGCCACCTCGTAGAGGTTGTCGTGCGGGCGGCCGATATCGGCCATGAGTTCCTTCACCGCGTTGAGTGCGGTGAGCCCGTCGCCAACCTCGATCAGCGCGATCCGCGAGGAGGCGCAGAACGCCGCAAGCACCTCGTCCTTGTCTGCTTCGCGCGTCAGCTGCACCGACCAGTAGTGCAGGTGGGCGAGCGTCTCGGCCACCTTCACCGCCATTGTCACGACGTCGAGCTCGGGATCGACGCTCTGTGCATCCGGTCCCTGATGGCTCGGGATCTCTGGCTCGGGCACCAGCGTGTTCATGATGCCGCCGAGATGGCTCTCCCACGGGTCGGTGGCGCGTCGGAGCAAGGTGCCGCGGGCGCGGCGCAGCAGCCCGGCGCGCTTCAAGACCGTCAGCGTCCGCACCGTAGAGGTCGTGTTGCACGACACGACCCGGGTGCTGTCGCGGCCGAGCGCGCTGTCGTAGTTCGACTCGGCGACGAAGGAGTGGCCGGTGACCTCGTGCTTCTCGCCGCCCTGAAGGATGAACTTGGTGCCCCGCTGCCGGTAGATCTCGACGTTTCTCGCCGCAACCTTCTTGGGCGTGCAGTCGACAACGACGTGGGCCGAATCCAGGAGATCGTCGAGCGCACCGGCGACCTCGAGCCCCGCCCGGCGCATCGCCCCGGCATGATCCTCGTCGGCGCCATAGAGATCGAAGCCCTTGTGCGTGACGATGCGTGCCCGCCAGTCGGTAGCGACGTCCGCGACTCCGGCCAGCTCCATGTCGCCTTGCAGCGCCACGGCGTCGGCAACCCGCTTGCCGATCACGCCGTAACCGTTGACCGCGACACGTGTCTTCGATTGCTGAGCCATGTCTCGTCTCTCCTTCCTTGATCTGAGGGCGCGTTGTGGCGTTCACGCGCGCGTTCCGCCGATCGCCGACAGATGCGGCACGAAGGCCGGAACACGCGCGGCATAGTCGCGGTAGGCCGCACCGAACTCGGCCAGCACCTCGCGTTCCTCGGATCGGGCCAGCCGCAGGTACATGACCACCAGTACCGGGAACATCGCGAGCGTCAGCAGCGTCGGCCATTGCAGAAGGAAGCCGAACAGCACCAGCACGAAACCTGCGTATTGCGGGTGGCGCAGCGCGGCGTAGGGGCCGGTGGTCGCCAGCGTCCGCCGCTGCTGCGCGGCGTAGAGGATCTTCCAGGCCGCCGAGATCAGGACGAAGCCGCCGCCGATGAAGACGAAGCTCAGCAGATGGAACGGTCCGAAATGCGGGTTCGCCTCCCAGCCGAACAGCATCTCGAGCAGGTGGCCCGCGTCGTGCGACAGCCAGTCGATGCCGGGGTAGCTGCTCTGCAACCAGCCTGACAGCAGGTAGATCGTCAGCGGAAAGCCGTACATCTCGGCGAAAAGCGCCACGAGGAAGGCGCTGAACGCGCCGAACGATCGCCAG
Organism: uncultured Rhodobacterales bacterium; assembly: GCA_964392825.1. Lineage (GTDB taxonomy): Bacteria > Pseudomonadota > Alphaproteobacteria > Rhodobacterales > Rhodobacteraceae > Roseitranquillus. Next base: position 23,711 of record CAYMRW010000002.1, on the reverse strand, counting down.
TCGCGCGCCGTCCGCGGCTTGAAGAAGCTGAACGCGAACAGGATGAAGATCGCCGAGTTGAGCACGACCAGAAGCCAGAGCCCATATGCGGGAACGGCCTCGGTCATTCCTCGTCGCTCGCCCGATTGCCGCCGCCCGCAGCGGTATCGTCGCGGTGCTCCGGGGGGTGTTCCGCGCCGCGGCCGTGCCTTTGGCTGCCGTGGCCTCCATGCCCCGCATGCATGAAGAGGTGCATTCCGCCGCAGAGCAGGAGCAGCATGATCAGCGGCCCCGCCCCCACCACGTGCGCCCAGTGCTCGGCGATCATGTAGAAGCCGCCGACGGCGAGAAAGGTCATGAGGACGAGGTTGGTGGGTGATGCGAAGAAGCGCCGCAGCGCGTCGCGTCGATGGTCTTGCATGATGTCTTTCTCCTTGCTCCGCGTCAGGCCGCTACTGGCTGTCCCGGCGCGGACTGCTTCCCTTCATCGTGGATGCCTTCGAGCCGCGTGCGCTTGAGCAGGAGCGCGTTGACCGCGACCAGCGCCGAACTGCCCGACATGGCGAGCGCCGCGACCTCCGGGCTGACGACCAGCGGATAGAAAACGCCAGCGGCCATCGGGAAGGCGACGACGTTGTAGGCGACCGCCCAGAACAGGTTCTGGTGCATCTTGCGCAAGGTCGCCCGCGACAGCTCGATGGCGCCGACCACGTCGTAGGGGTCGCTCTTCATCAACACCACGTCGGCGCTCTCCATCGCCACGTCGGTGCCGGCGCCGATGGCGAAGCCGACATCGGCCTGGGTCAGCGCCGGCGCGTCGTTGACGCCGTCACCGACCATGCCCACCCGCTTTCCGTCCGCCTGCAGCTTCTTGATCTGCTCGGCCTTCTGGCCCGGCAGCACGTCGGCCAGCACCATGGAGATGCCGAGCTCGCCCGCAATCCGCCGCGCCGTGCCCTCGTTGTCGCCGGTCAGCATCGCCACCTCGACGCCGCGCTCGCGCAGCTTGGCGACCGCCGCCTTCGCGCTCGGCCGCGGCGCGTCGGCGATCGCGATGAGTCCGAGCATCCGCCCGGCCCGCGCCACGTGCACGACCGTGCGGCCCTCGCCCTTCAGCCGCTCGGCCTCGGCGGTCAGCACCCCAAGGTCGACCTTCTCATCGTCCATCAGCCGGCGGTTGCCGACGAGCACGGTGTCGCCCGCGACCTCGGCCCGCGCGCCGCGTCCCTCGAGGTTGAGGAAGCCGCGCGTCTGAGGAACCTCGAGTTCCTCGGCACGCTCGACGATCGCCAGCGCCAGCGGGTGGTCTGAGCCGCGGTCGACGGCGGCGGCGGCGCTCAGCGCCTCGTCCTCGCTGCCGCCCTTGGCGGGGACGACCTCGACGACGCGCGGCTCGCCCATGGTCAGTGTGCCGGTCTTGTCGAAGACGATCACATCCAGCTTGGTCGCGTCCTCAAGCGCGCCTGCGTTCTTGAAGAGGATGCCGTGCGTCGCCCCGAGCCCGGTGCCAACCATCACCGCCATCGGCGTGGCGAGCCCCAGCGCGTCGGGGCAGGCGATGACGAAGACGGTGATCGTGAGCGTCAGCGCGAACAGGAGCGGCTCGCCGATCCACCAGAACCAGACGGAGATGGTGGCTAGCCCGATCACGATGGCGATCATCACCAGCCATTGCGAGGCGCGGTCGGCGAGCAGCTGCGCCGGCGCCTTGGAGTTCTGCGCCTCCTGCACCAGCTTGACGATCTGCGCCAGCGCGGTGTCGGCGCCAACCTTGGTCGCCTGGTAGCGGAAGCTTCCGCTCTTGTTGATCGTGGCGCCGATGACCTGATCGCCTGGCTTCTTGCTGACCGGCATCGACTCGCCGGTCAGCATCGACTCGTCGACCAGGGTTTCGCCCTCGATCACCGCGCCATCGACCGGGATCTTGTTGCCCGGACGGATGACGACCGTCTCCCCCTCCTGAACTTCCGAGGTCGGGACCTCGACTTCCCGCCCGTCGCGCAGGACCGTCGCCATCGGCGGAGCCAGATCGAGCAGCGCCCGGATCGCCGCCGAGGCGCCGGCGCGCGCCCGCATCTCGAGCCAGTGACCGAGCAGGATGAAGACCAGCAGCACCGCCACCGCCTCGTAGAACTGCACGCCGGGAAAGAAGAAGGTCGAGCCGACGCTGAAGACGTAGCCGGTACCGACCGACAGCACGACGAGCACCGCCATGTTCAGCACGCCGTTCCTGAGCGCCCGCCAGGCGGCGGTGAAGAACGGCCAACTCGGATAGAGGATCGCGAGACTGCCGAGGAAGAACAGCCAGAGGTCGAGGTCCAGCCCGAACGGCGGCGCCGGCGGCGTGAACATGCCGCCCATCGGCGAGTAGACGAAGATCGGGATGGTGAAGGCCAGCGCGATCCAGAACCGGTTGCGCATGTCGCGGACCATCTCCGCCATGTCCATGCCGGCGCCGTGGCCCATCTCGTGCGCCATCCGGTCACGGGCGGGGGCGGCATCTCCACCCTGAGCCGCGGACGCCTCCGCCGCGCAGACATGCCGCGGTTCGACCGCGCCGCCGCAGCGGAAGCCGCACGAGGCGATCCGCTCGCGCAGCCGGCCGGCGGCGGTCGCGGCCGGGTCGAAATCGACCGTGACGCTGCCCGAGGCCGGATTGGCCGCCGCCCGGCTCACGCCCGGCTCTTGCCGCAGCCGCTTCTCGACGCCGAGATGGTCGAGTTCCTCAAACAGGCCGCCGACCTCGAGTGTGATTGTGCGCATCGGCTGACCTCCGGCAGTCACTTGACGGCCCTCCTCCGTTTGGACCAGGGCTCAACCGCCACAGCAGCAGCCCTTCGACCTGGCCGCACGGACCGCGGGCGCCGGCTGCGGCGCCTCGGCCGGTTGCGCCGGTTGCGATGCCTGCGCCGCCTCGGTTGCGGCAGCCTTGCCATCGCCGCAGCGGCATCCTTTGGGCTGGTCGGCGCTGGATCTCGCTTCGTTGGTCATCGTCGTTCTCCGGGACTGCCGCGATGCGCGGGCGTGCTGGTTTCGGTTCAACAGACGCGGAGAGACCCCCAACATTACAGGTCCCCGGCATCACGGGCGTCTGCATATCGCCGACGGATGCGCTCCGCCTCCTCGCAGCCGCAGTCGAGATAGCCATGCACCGGACAGGTCAGACACATCTCCTCCAGTCGTCGCTTCAGTGCCTGCCGCGCGCGGTGCAGTCGTACGCCTAAAGTATTGGCGGTGATCCCGAGCCGCGCTGCCACCGTTGCCCGATCCTCTCCCATCAGGTCGATGCGCCAGATCACTTCGGCATATTCGGCCCTGAGCGTCGGCAGCAGCTTGTAGAGGCAGTTGCAGACCGCCTCCTCCAGGTCGTGATCGGGCTCCGCAGGATACGCGTCGAAATGGTCCGGGCTCATCACCGTCTCCCGCTGCCGCCGCCGCGCGGCGCGGCGCTGATGGTCTGCGATGCTGGTCGCGAGGATCCGGCTCAACCAGCCGCGGACGGATCGGACGTCGCGCAGATCCTTCGAGCGTGCGAGCGCCCGGAGGACGAAGTCTTGAAGAACTTCCTCGGCTTCGTCCTCGCTGCCGAGGCGACGCCGCAGAAATCCCAAGAGCTGCCCGCGGCTCTCCACCAATGCCCGGCGAACGGCGGCATCGGGCGCGACGGCCTCCTGCCAAGGCTCCGCATCGGGATCAGGGACTGTCATCGACACCTCCGCGTCATCTGACGCTCGGGCGCTCGGTATCTTACGCATCCCTGGTCGGCTTTCTCTCTGCGCAGTCGCAACTGGCGAGGTGACCGTCGCAGCAGCCTGCGCACCTCTCCGCCAGCCGCGCCTTCAGGGCTTGCCGGGCACGGTGCAGGCGTACGCCCACATTGTTGATCGTCACACCAAGCTCGGCCGCGACCCGCTCGCGGGGTGCTTCGTCGAGATCGGCGCGACAGATGACCAGAGCGTAATCCGGCTTGAGCGTCGGCAGCACGGCATGAACGCAGTTGCACGGTGTCGCGCTGCCCGGTTCCGGCAGCGACACGGGTTCTCTCGGCTCCAAGGCGTAGTCCTGCTCGGCGCGCTGTCGTGCCGCGCGGCGGCGATACCGATCGGTGAGCGTGTTGCGCAGGATGCGGCCGAGCCATGCGTCAACCTTTTCGCCGTCCCTCAACGTATGCTTGGCGCGGAGCACCTTGAGTGAGAAGTCCTGCACCGCATCCTCGGCGTCCTCCGGTTGCGCGAGATGGCGGCGGAAGTAACGAAGGAACTCGCTCCGGCATTCGGTGAGCTGTCGTTCGACCGCGTGGTCTCGGTCTACGCGGATCGAAGCACGGGTTCGGTGGCGCAGGTATGCGGACATGGCAAGCAAGCTCCAGGCGAAGGAGATGTGTTGGACTGGACAGAGGCGGTGCCGTCGCAAAGACGCGACGACAAGTACGCCTAGACGTGCGCCAGGAGACGAGGTGGGCGGAAGAAGCCGTAGATCGGTCGCGGTGCAAAAAGTAGGCCGGTCTCAATCTGCCTTTCGCCGGAACCGCGAGTGAGTGCGGGTGACGTCGCCGTAGCCTCTGTGAGATAAACGCATGCGCCGATGCCGTGGCAGGAAACAGCCTGCCCGGCGCTGCCATGATGCCGTGCCTCTGCCGGTTGCGCGATGTCACTCACCTGCATCGTGTGAGTCTGCGCAGCGGACGGTTCGGCGATATGGAGGTCACCACCTCCGCCAAGAGCAACCAGCAGAAAAATGAGGAGAGCCCTGCCCCACGCCCACGCGGGCAGGCTCGGATTCAGCCTGTGTATTTGGCACGCGCGCATCGCGATCTCGCCAATGGTCTCGCGTTTGCCTACCGCTTCAGAAGACAGCGGGGATTGATCCTGGTCAATATTGTCGTCGAGCGGGGCCGGAACATCTCCCTACTCGGACGCAAGCGTCTGATCTGACGGTTCGCGTCCCTCTATCTCCTGCGTAGAGCCGCTCGACGTCCTCGCGTCGGCAGAGCTCGGTCCCAGGCGAGAGCACCGCGGCGGCGCCTGCCGCCATGCCGTAGGCGAAGGCGTCCTCGACCGCGCGGCCCCAGGCCACCGCCAGCGTCATGGCGGCGAGAAAGCTGTCGCCGGCACCGACGGCGCTCCTCACCGGCACCGCTGGCGGGGCCAGGCGCAAAGCGCCATTGACCGTGACAAGGAGCGCCCCGTCTCGCCCGAGCGTCAGCGCGACCATCTGGGTCGCGCCAGACGCGATGAGCTCGTGCGCGGCGGCCTCCTGCTCGGCTGGAACAGGCAACCTTCGTCCGACGAGCGCCTCGAACTCGCCGAGGCTTGGCTTGATCAAGTATACGCCGCCGCCGATCCCGGCCCGAAGTGCGGCTCCGGAGGTATCAAGCACCAGCTTGATCCCCTTCCGCCGCACTGCCTCGCCGGCCAGGGCATAGAAGTCCTGGGGCACGCCACGCGGCAGGCTACCGCTCGCCACCAGATAGTCGCAGTCGATCTCGTCCAGCGCCGCCAGGCAGGCGCGCCACTCGGCCTCCGCCACCAGCGGGCCTTCGGGCACGAAGCGGTATTCCAGGCCGCTCGATCGTTCGAAGACGGCGTGGCTGATCCGGGTGTGGTCGGCGATCGGGATGCGCCGCCGGGTGATCGCCGCGGCGGCCAGCAGGTCGTCGAACACGGCCCCCGTGGCGCCGCCGGAGAGATAGACGGCGAGCGTCGGCCCGCCGAGCTCGCGCACGACCCGCGCCACATTGATCCCGCCGCCGCCGGGATCGTAGCGATCGTCCGAGGTCCGCACCTTGTGGATCGGCCGCACCAGCTCGGCGTATGCGGCGCCGTCGATCGACGGGTTCAGGGTCAACGTGACGATCGGTTTCATCCGGCCTCCTGAGTTCCGTCAGCCGGTTCGCTCTCGGCCGCGATCCATCTGGCGAGGTAGAACCGCTCCAAGACGAACACGACGACGATCGCGAGCACGGCCGTGCTGACGATGAGGGGATCGGAGCGCAGCCGCAACGCCCCGAAGACGGCGAGGACCACGACGTCCAGCGAGATTGCGGTGACAAGGATCCAGCTCCGCGCGCCGATCTCCTGCCGCAAGCCGCGAAGGACGCCCCAATGGATCAGGATGTCCATCACCAGGTAGAAGAACGCGCCGAGTGCGGCGATGCGGCTGAGATCGAAAAGTACCGCCAGCACCGACGCCAGCACGACGGTATAGACGAGCGTATGGTCGCGGATCGGACCGGACATGCCGAAATGGCTGTGCGGGATCATCTTCATGCTCGTCAGCATCGCCAGCATGCGCGAGACGGCGAAGACGCTGGCCAGGAGTCCCGAGGCGGTCGCCACCAAGGCGAGCACGAGGGTCAGGTAGAAGCCGGCCGACCCAAAAGCCGGTGCCGCCGCTTCGGCCAGGGCATAGTCCTTCGCCGCGACGATCTCGTCGAGCGACAGACTGGCGCCGAGGGCGAACGCGACCAGAAGGTAGATCACGACGCAGATCGCGATCGAGATCACGATCGTGCGGCCGACGTTGCGGTGCGGATCGACGATCTCCGCACCGCTATTGGTGATCGTAGTGAACCCCTTGAACGCGAGAATCGAGAGCGCGACCGAGGCGGTGAAACCGGCAAGCGGGATCGCATCGGAGCCGCCGGCGACCGGCCTGTACGCGAACCCGGCAGCCCAGAGCGCGGCGGCACCGAAGAGCCCGATGCCGCCGATCTTGATCGCAGCCATCACCAACGAAAAGATCCCGACCGAGCGGTTGCCGGACGCGTTCACTAGATACGCGAAGACGATGAGCGCCACGGCAAGTACCGGCACCAGAATGCTGTCCTCGCCGACGCCGAACGGCCGCAGCGCATAGGTGCCGAAGGTCCGTGCCACCAGGCTTTCGTTGATTACCATCGACAACGCCATCAGCAACGACGCCGCCGCGGCGATCGCGCCCGGCCCGTAGGCTTTCTGCAGGATCATCGCGATGCCGCCGGCCGAGGGATAGGCGTTTGACATCTTGACGTAGGCGTAGGCGCTGAACGCGGTGACGATCGCTCCGGCGACGAAGGACAGCGGAAACCACGGCCCCGCCAGTTCGGCAATCTGTCCGGTCAGCGCGAAGATCCCCGCCCCGATCATGACGCCAGTCCCCATGGAGACCGCGCCGATCAGTGTGATGCTGTCTTTCTGGTAGTCTGAAGTCATCGTCGGCTTCTTGTTCTTTTTTTTGGGGGCGCGTCGGGAAGGCGCTCCGGCGCGCCTCCTGAGAGGTCGTCTCTATCGTTCAGCCGATGCGGATCGTGGCCTCTGAGACGAAGCTGTACGGTGGCAGGTCGAGGTTCCGTGGTGCAGGACCTCTGCGGATGCGTCCGGAAACGTCGTAGTGCGAGCCGTGGCAGGGACAGAACCAGCCGCCCCAGTCGCCGAGCGGGTCGCCTCTGCCTTGGCCAAGCGGGATGCATCCGAGATGCGTGCAGACACCGATCACGACCAGCCATTCCGGATGCTGCACCCGCTCGGCGTCTAGTTCTGGATCGGGCATGTCGTCGAGATCCGCAGCGCGGGCGCTGGCGATGGTAGATTCCGTCCGATGGTCAATGAAGACGGGTTTGTTCTGCCAACTGACGGTGATCCGGGCGCCGGGCTCCACGCCAGCCAGGTCGACATCGACCGAAGACAAGGCCGTCACATCTGCGGACGGGTTCATGCTGTTGATCAGCGGCCAGACCGCGGCACCGACGGTGACCGTTCCGGTCGCGGCCGTCGCCACGAAGAGGAAGTCGCGGCGGGCCGGCCCACTTGATGGCGGGCTCTCGACGTTCTCGTATGCCATAGGTGCGTCGGTCATCTGGTTCAGCCTCCTAGGTAGATGCGCGCGACCTCCTCTTCGGGGAGCGGCCTTCTTCGAAGGTCACAGCGCCTTCGCCCGCCGACGCGGGAGCATCGCCGTTACCGGGCCCACTGCTTGGAGAAGAAGTTGACGAGCGGCGCGAAGATCAGCGCCACGTACCACCCGTAGGCGAAGCTCTCGGCCAGACCGAGCAGGAAGCTCGGCCAGTCGAGCCACGTGAAGCCCGGGAGCAGATCGATCCAGGCCCGGAACATCGCCGCCTCGGGAAAGACCAGGCCGAACACCACGCAGAGGGCGAAGGTGATTGCCAGGAACAGGCCAAGGCTCATGCCGAGCGCCAATACCTGGATGCGGGCTCCGGTGCCGGGAGAGATGGGGTGAGTTCGAAGGTGGGCGTCATGGATCCTGGTCATGGGTGGCGGCTCCTCAGGGGATCCGGAATGCCTGCCGAGCGCGGGAGTAACTCCCACGTGTGTTTCGCGGACGGCAGGAACCTGGCGGATGACATCGCACTGCCGCCAGTCGCCTGACCAACGACAGACAAGCTCAGTTGCAGGATCAGGGAGACCCCGGATGTGAGGGCGACCAACAGCTCGATATCCATGCTAGTTTTCCCATCTTCGGTTCCGGCAAGCCACGGGTGTCTTTCAGGCCCTACAGACGCACGACCCGCCGCAAGATTACAGCCGAGGTCTCGGCGCATTGCCGTTCTCGAAGCCGCGGCGGCAATCCACCCGGTCGGAGGCACACTGTAATAAGCGCAACGCGATGGCGTCTCTAGCTGAGGACAGTCGTCCCGTGCGCAAGACTGACGACGGGGGGCGATGGGTCCCGGGGGAAGAAGGAGCGAGAGATGGGTCGGATGAAGGACAAGGTGGCGGTCGTCACTGGCGCGGCCATGGGGATCGGAGCAGCAACCGCGCGGATGCTGGCGCGCGAGGGCGCCAGCGTGGTGGCGACCGACATCAAGGACGCCGAGGGCGAAGCGGTGGCGCTGGCAATAGCGGAAGCCGGCGGTGGCGCGATCTACCTCAGTCACGACGTCGCCGAGGAGAGCGCTTGGGAGGGCGTCGTGGCCGCGACGCTGGAGCGCTTCGGCCGGCTCGACGTGCTGGTCAACAATGCCGGCGTCGGCTGGGGCGGGCCGCCCGAGGAGGAAACGCTGGAGCGCTGGCGGGCGTTGATGCGCATCAACCTCGACGGCGTCTTTCTTGGCACCAAGCACGCGATCCTGGCAATGAAGCAGAACGACCCGCGGGGCGGCTCGATCGTCAACATCTCGTCGATCGAGGGACTGGTCGGCGACCCCAACCTCGGGGCGTACAACGCGTCGAAGGGCGGTGTGCGGCTCTATACCAAGTCCGTGGCGCTCTACTGCGCAAGGGAGGGTTTGAACATCCGCGTGAACTCGCTGCATCCGGGCTATATCTGGACGCCGATGGTCGAAACCTATCTCGCCGAACAGGGCGACGTGGCGGAAGGACGTCGCGCCCTCGACGCGATGCACCCAGTCGGCCATGTCGGCGAGCCCGAAGACATCGCCTTTGGCGTGGTCTACCTCGCGTCCGACGAGTCGAAGTTCGTCACCGGCACCGAGTTGGTGATCGACGGCGGCTATACGGCGCAGTAGTCGCCGGAGGTTCGCTCTGCTGGCAAAACACGCGACGGATCAAAGGAGGATCGATGGACTGCGCGATCGCCAATTCAATGGACCAGATCGCAGCGCTCGGTGCGGTCCTCTTCGACCTCGACGGCGTGGTGACGCAAACGGCGCGGCTGCACCAGGCGGCGTGGAAGCAGGTCTTCGACGAGTACCTGGCACGCCGGGCAGGCGGCGGCCTGAAACCTTTCACGTCGACGGACTACCGCCGCCATGTCGACGGCAAGCCGCGCCACGAGGGTGTCCGCAGCTTTCTGTCCTCGCGCGGCATCACCCTTCCCGAGGGCGATGTAGCCGATCCGCCCGACCGATTGACGATCTACGGTCTGGGCAATCGGAAGAACATGATCTTCAACGACTTCCTGGCGAACGACGGCGTCGAGGTCTTCAAGGCGTCGGTCGCATTCGTTCGGAACCTGCGGAACCGCGGAGTACGCACAGCTGTGGTCTCGTCCAGCCGCAATGCCGCAGCGGTCCTCAAGACCGCCGGCCTCAACGATCTTTTCGACGTGATGGTGGACGGCGTCGAGGCGGCGAAGCTCGAGCTCACCGGCAAGCCGGCGCCCGATACCTTTCTGGAGGCCACGCGGCGTCTGGGCGTGACGCCCGACCGCGCGGCGGTGGTGGAGGACGCGGTTGCGGGCGTCGCCGCTGGCCGGGCGGGTGGTTTCGCGCTGGTGATCGGCGTCGCCCGGACCGGCGACGGTGCGACGCTGCGCCAGGCCGGCGCCGATCTGGTCGTTGGCGATCTCGCCGAGTTCGAGCCGCCGACTGCGGGCTCTGCGCTGCCCGACGCGCGGGAGCGCATCGGGGAGATCGTGGCCCGGCTCGCGGACAAGCGGGGGGCGGTGTTTCTCGACTACGACGGCACCTTGACCCCGATCGTGGCGCGCCCCGAGCTCGCGGTACTGACCGATGAGATGCGCGACGTCCTACGCCGGCTCGCCGCGGTGAGCACGTTGGCCATCGTCAGCGGCCGCGACCGCGCCGACGTGGCGCGGCTGGTGGGTATCGACGCCCTGATCTACGCCGGCAGCCACGGCTTCGATATCACCGGACCCGACGGGCTGGCCAAGCAGAACGAGCACGCCATCGCCGCCGTGCCTGCACTTCAGGCCGCCGGCGACCGGCTCGACGCGGCGCTTGGCGACATCGACGGCGCGCTGGTCGAGCGCAAGGCGTTCGCCATCGCCGTGCATTACCGCCAAGTCGCCGAAGGCGACGTCGCCGATGTCCGGCGCACCGTCGAGGCGGTTGCCGCCGAGCATCCGGAGCTCAGGCAGACCGGCGGCAAGATGATCCTGGAGCTTCGGCCGCGCGTCCACTGGGACAAGGGCAGCGCAGTGCTGTGGCTGCTTGAGGCGTTGGGGATGGACGGCGACGACGTGCTGCCGATTTACCTTGGCGACGACGACACCGATGAGGACGCCTTCGCTGCACTCGCCTGGCGCGGCATCGGCATCCTCGTCTCCGACACCGAGCGCCCGACCGCCGCGCAATACATGCTGAGCGATACCGACGCGGCTGGCCGGTTCCTCCACGACCTCCTCGGCGTGTTGAAGGAAGGCCGCCGATGACCGAATGGACGCTCGGCTACGACGGGTTCGACCCAGCGGCGGAAGGGCTGCGCGAAGCGCTCTGCACGCTCGGGAACGGCGTTTTCGCCACCCGCGGCGCGGGCGAGCAGGCGAGCGCCTGCGACATCCATTACCCCGGCACCTACCTCGCCGGCGGCTTCGACCGGCTGACCACCCGGATCGCCGGGCGCGAGGTCGAGAACGAGGACCTCGTCAACCTTCCGAACTGGCTGCCGCTCAGCTTCCGCCCCGAGGGCGGCGAGTGGCTGAACCTGCTGGCGGTCGAGATCCTCGCCTACCGGCAAGAACTCGATCTCAAGGCCGGCGTGCTGCGGCGCGAGCTGCGCGTCCGCGACCGCCATGGGCGCGAGACCTCGCTCGCATCCCGGCGCCTCGTCAGCATGGCCGCGCCGCATCTCGCAGCGATCGAGTGGCGGCTCACGGCGGAGAACTGGTCGGGCGGCGTGGAGATCCGCGCGGCGCTCGACGGGCGGGTGATCAACGCCGGCGTCGAGCGCTACCGCCGGCTCGATGGCAAGCACCTCGTGCCGCTGTCGGCCGGAGAGATTGGCGCAGACGCGGTCTCGCTCGGCGCCCGCACCCGGCAGTCGCATTTGGGCATCGCCGAGGCGGCGCGGACGCAGCTTTTCCGTGGCGACGCGCCCGAGGATTGTACGCGGCGGGCCGAGCACGAGGAAGGCTACGTCGCCCAGACGCTGAGCTTCGAGCTGGCCGAGGGTCAGCCGGTGACGGTCGAGAAGGTCGTGGCGCTTTACACCTCGCGCGACCGGGCGATCTCCGAGCCGGCGCTGGCCGCGGCCGAGGCGCTGCGCGAAGCGGGGCGGTTCGACGCGCTACTCGAACGTCACGCGCTCGCCTGGGCGCAGCTCTGGCGGCGCTGCGACCTCACGCTCGAGGGCCATCCGCGCACGCAGATGATCCTGCGGTTGCACATCTTCCATCTGCTACAGACCGTCTCGCCGCACAGTGTCGAGCTTGACGTGGGCGTGCCGGCGCGCGGGCTGCATGGCGAGGCCTATCGCGGGCACATCTTCTGGGACGAGCTCTTCATCTTCCCGTTCCTCAACCTGCGCCTGCCGCAGATCACCCGGTCGCTCTTGCGCTATCGTCACCGCCGCCTGCCCGCGGCGCGCAGGCTGGCGCGCGAGGCCGGCTTTCGCGGCGCGATGTATCCTTGGCAGAGCGGCAGCGACGGGCGCGAGGAGACGCAGGTCGTCCATCTCAACCCCAAGTCCGGCCGCTGGCTGCCCGACAACAGCCACCTTCAGCGCCACGTCAACACCGCCGTCGCCTACAACGTCTGGCGCTACTACGAGGCGACCGGTGACGCCGAGTTCCTGTCGGTCCGCGGCGCCGAGATGCTGATCGAGATCGCCCGGTTCTGGGCCAGCATCGCCGAACACGACGAGGACGGGCGCTGGCACATCAGAGGCGTGATGGGGCCCGACGAATTCCATGACGGGGTGCCCTGGTCGGAGGCGCCGGGGCTCGACGACAACGCCTATACCAACGTCATGGCGGCCTGGGTGCTGGTTCGCGCCGGCGAGGCGCACGACCTGCTCGAGCCCGACCGGCGGGCCGAGCTCGACGAGACGCTCGGGTTCGCGGCCGATGAGCGTGCCCTCTGGGACGAGATCAGCCGCAAGCTAATGGTGCCGTTCCACGACGGCGTCATCAGCCAGTTCGCGGGCTACGAGCGGCTGCAGGAGTTCGACTGGGAGAGCTACGCCGCGAAGTACGGCGACATCCACCGGCTCGACCGCATCCTCGAGGCCGAGGGCGACAGCGTCAACCACTACAAGGCCTCCAAGCAGGCCGACGCGCTGATGCTGTTCTACCTGTTCTCGGCCGAGGAGCTGGAGATGCTCTTCACCCGGCTCGGCTACGGCTTCGAGCGCGAGATGATCCCGCGCACCATCGACTACTATGCCAGGCGCACGTCGCACGGCTCGACGCTCAGCCGGGTCGTTCAATCCTGGGTGCTGGCGCGCTCCGACCGCGGCCGGTCCTGGGCGCTGCTCAAGGAGGCGCTGGAGAGCGATATCGCCGACGTTCAGGGCGGCACGACGGCCGAGGGCATCCACCTCGGCGCCATGGCCGGCACCGTCGATCTTGTGCAGCGGGGCCAGACCGGCCTCGAGATTCGTGGCGACGTGCTCCGGCTCAACCCATGTCTGCCCAAGGAGTTGACGGGGCTTCGGATGCGCGTCCGCTACCGCGGCCATTGGCTTGAGGTCGCGGTCGCTCAAGACCGCCTGACGGTGACTGCCTCGGACGGCTGGGCCGGACCGGAGATGATCACGATCCGGGACAAGGTGCACGCCTTCGGTGCCGGCACTACGCTCGACATTCCCTGCCAGCCGGAGGGAGACGGTTGGCGGCCGGCAGAGCGCGGAGAGTGACGGCAGGGACCGAATATTGCGCCGCCTGTAAGAAGGGGCGGGCACCTGCGTCTAAGCCAAGAGCGTCTGTTCAAGGCTCGACGACCGGCAATGCCGAACGCAGCGCATGCAAACGAGACGCCTGAAGCTCTTGTTGTGGATCGCATCCGCAGCACTCGTTGAAAGGAGACCGCAATGAAGAAACCAATCCTGATCCTCGCCGCCTCAGTGGCAGCTCTCGCGGCTGCCGGCGCCCAGGCCGCCCAGCACGGCCAGGACCGGACCGGAATGATGCAGCAGGACGGCATGGGAGGTGCCGGAATGACGGGCCACGGCATGATGGGACAAGGCGCAATGGGCCAGGGCATGATGCCCCGGATGATGATGGTGATGATGGACACGAATAACGACGGCGCTCTGTCGCTGGAGGAAATGCAGGCCGTCCATGCGCGGATGTTCGCCATGATCGATGCCGACGATGACGGCCAGGTCACCATCGAGGAGATGGAGAGCTTCATGCCAAATGGCGGCATGATGGCAGCACCGGAAGCCCAATAGGCGCTCCTGCCGCCCGAGCGGCAACGTGGTCCGGCCGGATGCATTCGCACGGCCGGACCTCCCCGCCAAAGGCAAACGAAGGAGTGTAGCTCGGATGAAGATCGTGGTCTTCGAGGCCGAGGAGTGGGAGCGCAGGGCCTGCGCCCGGCTGCGGTCGGCGCACGACTTGCAATGCACGTCCGATGCCCTCGATGGCAGCAATGCTTCCGCCTACAGGCAGGCCGAGATCGTCAGCACCTTCGTCAACTCCAGCCTCGATGCCGGCGTGCTGGCGCAGTTCGCCGATCTGAAGCTGATTGCCACCCGCTCCACCGGCTACGACCACATCGACCTCGACTGGTGCGCCGCGCACGGCGTCACGGTGGCGAATGTACCGGACTATGGCGATGCGACCGTGGCCGAGCACGTCTTCGCACTGTTGCTGGCGGTGGCACGCAACCTCGTCGAGGCGGCGGATCGCACCCGCCGCGGTAATTTCTCGCAATCCGGCCTGCGCGGACTGGAGCTGCGCGGAAAGGTGATCGGTGTGATCGGCACCGGGCGGATCGGCCGCCGTGCCATTGAGATTGCCCGCGGCTTCGGGATGCAGGTGATCGCTCATGACCTCCACCCCGACAAACAGGCGGCGGCGCGGCTCGGTTTCACCTATGCCGAGCTTGACGAGGTCCTGGCGGCCGCGGACGTACTGACGCTGCACGTGCCAGCGACGACCGGTACGGCACATCTCATCGGTGATCGCGAATTTGCCCTGATGAAACCGGGCGCGGTGCTGATCAACACCGCGCGCGGCAACATCGTCGACGTGCCGGCACTGGTCCGCGCGCTGGCCGATGGCCGGCTGCACGCCGCCGGGCTCGACGTACTGCCGCAAGAGCCCCTGATCCGCGAGGAGGCACAGATCTTTCGCGGGACCTGGGACCAGGGTCACGACCTCAAGGCGCTGGTCGCGAACCACGTGCTGCTGCGCTTCCCGAACGTCGTGGTCACTCCGCACACTGCCTACAACACCGAAAGCGCGGTGCGCCGTATCATCGACACGACGCTCCTCAACATCGAGGCGTTCGCGCGCGACGGCCGGGTCCCCCACCCGGTCGGTGTCGAGCCAGCCCGCGGCGGCTGACCGGCCGATGCCCGCCCTCCTCGCTTCTGCGCCTCTTGCCGTGGTGCTGATCGCTATGGCGGCGCTGCGTTGGTCGGCCGCGGCAGCGGGTGCCGCCGGGCTGGCGGTGGCGCTCGGCATGGCGCTCGGGCCGTTCGACCTGGCGGCGAAGACGGGGCTGGCACCCGCGGCGGCGGCAGCGGGCGTGCTCGGCGAGGCCATGCATTCGACGGCGGTGATCTTGTGGATCATCCTGCCGGCGCTCGCACTCTACGAGTTTCAAAGCCGGTCGGGGGCGGTCGCACGGATCCGCACGGCGCTGAGCGGGCTGACCGACGACCGCCGTCTGCAAGCGGTGCTGATCGCCTGGTTCTTCGGTCTCTTCATGGAGGGCGCAGCCGGCTTCGGTACTCCGGTGGCGCTGGCGGCGCCGCTGCTCGTCAGCATCGGCTTCGCGCCGGTGCGCGCCGTGGTCCTGGCGCTGATCGGTCATGCCGCCGGGGTCTCCTTCGGTGCGGTGGGCACGCCCACGCTGGTCCAGGCTGAGATTACCGGGCTGCCGGTCGGTGCGATTGCGGCGGCGACCGCGACGCTCCACGCAGCCCTCGGCGGTGGATTGCTCGTCCTGCTGGTACGCATTGCGGACGAGGGGCCCCTCAGGCTGCGCGACCTGTCCTGGACCGCACTGGCGGCGGCACTGGTCCTCGTGCCGTACCTTGCGCTCGCGGTACTGGCCGGACCGGAGTTGCCGGCGCTCGGCGGCGGGCTCGTCGGCATGGCCGCCTTCGTGCTTCTGCTTCGTCGACGCCGGGCGGACCCGGGCGGCGACCTCCGCGGCATCGGGCCCGATCTGGTGCCCTACCTCATCATCGTGGCGCTGGTGCTCGCGACGCGGCTGGTCGCGCCCCTGCGCGAGGTCTCGGGCGGTCTGACCATCGACTGGGCCTGGAGCGACGTTTTCGGCGGCAGCTTCCAGCCGGTCTATCATCCGGGGACGCTGCTCTTTGCGGGTTTCGCCTTCGGCGCATTCGTTACGGGACGGGCGAGGCACCTTGCGCCTGCAGTGGCGTCGGCAGCGCGGCGCATGGCGCCGGTGGCCCTGGCGCTCTTCCTGATGCTGACGCTGTCGCGGATCATGGTGCATTCCGGCATGATCGACGCGCTCGCCATGGCGGCGGCGCGCACCGGGAGCGCCTGGCCCTTGCTTGCACCCTGGGTCGGAGTGCTCGGCACCTTTGTTACCGGCTCGGCGACGGCCTCGAACATCCTGTTCACCGAGTTCCAGATGACGACAGCGGCATCCTTGTCGCTTCCGCTCGTCGCCATGGTCGCGGGCCAGGGATTCGGCGCGGCGATCGGCAACGTCGTGGCACCCTACAATATCATCGCAGGAAGCGCGACGGTCGGCCTCAGCGGCCGCGAGGGCGATATCCTTGCTCGCACCGCGCCGGCTTGCGCGCTCTACGCGGCAGCCGGCGGCGCGCTGCTGCTCGCCTATGCCAGCCTTGCCTCCGTCGCCGCACCGCTCCGGCCGATGGAAAAATGCGCGCCAGCGCAGGCGCTCATCGCCGAAGAGTTGTGACATTAAGCCGCGGTTTCCACTTTGACCGCGAGCGCTCTCGCCGAAGCCAAGAAGAGGAGAGATCGAAATGAACAGGCCCACGCAAGAAGCACGGCGCGGCGACCACTCCGGCCACGGGCGCGCCGGCACTGACGGGTTTGTCGACTCGGGGCCGCCGGGCTTCAGCGGCACGATCTATACCTGCCCGATGCACCCCGAAGTGCGCCGAACCGAGCCAGGCGACTGCCCGAAATGCGGCATGCACCTTCAGCCAGAGGGGGCTGAGGGCGACCACGACCATCAGCTCGACCACGACGCCGGCATCGCCAAGCCGCAGGCGCGCGGCCAATACGACACGGTGCCGCCGGACTATACCGGCACCGTCTACACCTGCCCGATGCATGCCGAGGTGCGGCAGACCGCGCCCGGATCCTGCCCGCTCTGCGGCATGGGGCTGGAGCCCGAGCGGGTGGCGCTCGACGACGAGGGGCCGAACCCCGAGCTGGTGGACTTCACCCGGCGGCTCTGGGTCGGCGCGGTGCTGACGGTGCCGCTCCTGGTGCTGGCGATGGGGCCGCTCGTCGGCTTCACCTGGGTCATGGAGACCTTCGGCAAGCGCACCTCGCTCTGGGTCGAGCTGGTCCTCGCGACGCCGGTGATCCTCTGGTCGGGCTGGCCGTTCTTCGTGCGCGGCTACCGCTCGTTCCGAACCCTCAACCTCAACATGTTCAGCCTGATCGCGATGGGGGTGGGCGCGGCCTACCTCTTCAGCGTCGTGGCGGTGCTGGCGCCCGGCATCTTCCCTGCGGGCTTCCGCGACGAGCACGGCAATGTCGGCGTCTATTTCGAGGCCGCGGCGGTGATCGTCACGCTCGTCCTCTTGGGTCAGGTCATGGAGCTGCGCGCCCGCGAGGGAACCGGCCGGGCGATCCGCGCGCTGCTCGACCTCGCCGCGAAGACGGCGCGGGTGATCCGTCCCGACGGCAGCGAGGAGGAGATCCCGCTCGAGGAGGTGCAGGTCGGCGACCGGCTGCGGGTGCGGCCAGGCGACAAGGTGCCGGTGGACGGGGTGGTGACCGACGGCCGCTCGTCGGTCGACGAGTCGATGATCTCGGGCGAGCCGGTGCCGGTCGAGAAGACGCCGGGCGACAAGCTGACCGGGGCCACGATCAACGGCACCGGCAGCCTGGTGATGGAGGCGACGCGCGTCGGCTCGGACACCATGCTGGCGCAGATCGTCGAGATGGTCGCCAATGCCCAGCGCAGCCGCGCGCCGATCCAGAAGTTCGCCGACATGGTGGCGGGCTGGTTCGTGCCCGCGGTGATCGGCATCGCCATCCTGTCGTTCATCGCCTGGGCAATCTGGGGGCCGGTGCCGGCGCTCTCCTACGCGCTGGTCTCGGCGGTGGCGGTTCTGATCATCGCCTGCCCCTGCGCGCTGGGGCTGGCGACGCCGATGTCGATCATGACTGCCACGGGCCGCGGCGCGCAGATGGGCGTGCTGATCAAGAACGCCGAGGCGCTGGAGCGCTTCGCCAAGGTCGATACGCTGATCGTCGACAAGACCGGCACGCTGACCGAGGGCAAACCGAAGTTGGTCGCGGTGCTGCCCGAGGAAGGCCACGACGAGGCCGAGGTGCTGCGTCTGGCCGCGAGCCTCGAGCGTGGCTCGGAGCATCCGCTGGCCGAAGCGATCGTCGAAGGAGCCGAGGCACGGGATGTCACGTTCAGCGAGGCCACCGACTTCGAGGCGGTGACCGGCAAGGGCGTGACCGGACGGGTGGACGGCCGCGCGGTGGCGCTCGGCAACGCGAGGCTGATGGCCGATCTCGGCCTCGACGGCGGGTCGCTCAAGGCGACTGCAGATGCCCGCCGCGACGAGGGCGAGACTGTGATGTTCGTGGTGCTGGAGGGCCGGATCGCCGGCCTCGTCAGCGTCGCCGATCCGGTCAAGGAGACGACGCAAGAGGCGCTGAACGCGCTGCATGACCAGGGCTTCCGCGTCATCATGGCGACCGGCGACAACGAGCGCACCGCGCGTGCGGTGGCCGGGCGCCTCGGCATCGACGAGATCCGCGCCGACGTGCTGCCCGAGGACAAGGCCCGCATCATCCGCGAACTGCAGGAGGGCGGCGCCAAGGTCGCGATGGCCGGCGACGGAGTGAACGACGCCCCGGCGCTGGCGCAGGCCGATGTCGGCATCGCCATGGGCACCGGCGCGGACGTGGCGATCGAGAGCGCCGGCTTCACGCTGGTCCGGGGCGATCTGAACGGCATCGTGCGCGCGCGGGCTCTGTCGACGGCGACGATGCGCAACATCAAGCAGAACCTCTTCTTCGCGCTGATCTACAACGCCGCCGGCGTGCCGATCGCGGCGGGCGTCCTCTACCCGTTCTTCGGCATCCTGATAGGCCCGATCTTTGCCGCCTTCGCGATGAGCGCCTCGTCGGTCTCGGTGGTGCTGAACGCCTTGCGACTCAGAACACTGAAGGTCTGAACGGCCCGGGTAAGGCCGATAGGGGCCTGCCCGGCAATGCGGCCGGATGGCCGTGCGGACCGGACGACAAAGGAACGCTGGGGGCAGGACACATGAACGGCCCTCTGGCATCGACCGTGAACCTCGTGCGATGCCCCCGGATGGAGCCCTGATGCCAGCATGGAGAGCTTCATGGCCCTGCTAATCGGCTTCGGCTTCGTTGCCGGTCTGGGCGTCTGCCATCACTTCGGCCTCACAATCCTCCGGCGGCTCAGGCCCGATCAAGGAGCAAACCCGCACCGGGCGATCGTGACGGTGTTCCTCGGCCTGCTGGTGCTCCACCTCGCCGAGATCCTCGCTTTCGCGGCAGTTTACGTCTGGCTCCTCGAATGGGACTGGATGGGCGGCCTCGGCGGCAGCTTCGGCGGAAGCTGGGGGGACCTGATCTACTTCTCCGGCATCAATTTCGCGACGTTGGGCTATACGCAGGTGGAGGCGAACGGTCCGATCCGCCTGGTCAATATGATGCAGTCGCTGGGAGGCTTCATGGTCCTGACCTGGTCGGCCACGTTCCTCTATTCGGTCTGCGAGCGCTCCTGGAAGCAGTAGACGCAGCGCCGCGCGAGCGGCAGACCCGGACGACCGCTGCCGGCAGCGGCGAAATTGTGACGACGGCCGCGCTGGGTGGGCGATCCGGGCCCGCGGCGCCGTCGACCGGCTTCTTCATCTCCCTGCTCATACCAATAGTTAGCGCGGGAGACGTCCTGCCGATACTGCCGGTCGAAGTGCTCTTGATGGAGTCGAGGATCGCCGCGATCTCGTAGTCGGTCAGATTGTTGTCGAAGCCGGGCATATCGCTCTCATAACCCCCGCCTACAACTCCGCAGTTCCCTCCGAATGATGTCGGTAAGGATCCGGTCCGAATTGCGCCAGGTGTGGCCGGCTGCGTCGTGCGGCGGGAGCTCGCGACCGTCTGACGGCAGCGACGTCTTTCAATCCGGCCGCCCCTTCAGAACAGCACCGTGGCAAATGGCGCACTTGTCCTGATAGGGGCGCGCGCCGAGTTCGAGACGATCCGCGTGGCCGGTGTCGGCCGTTGCAGGCGCAGGCAGCCCGATCACGTCCAGCGCGACGTTCAGTCCGCCGACGACATCCGTACGAGGTCTCCGCGTATGGTCTTTCAGCCTCCCGCAGAAGTTCGCCAACAAGACGCCGCATCAGAGGGTTCCGGTGCGACTCGATCGACCGTCGGCTACGCGGCGCGGTTCACTTACTTTTCGCGCCGCACCCTGGCGAACTCCCGATCACTCGCCATGAACCGCACGATCATCGGGACAATGAGCTTCGCCGGCTCCATCGTCTGTCCGGTCTCCCGCGCAAGCGCGTCTGCATAGCCGATGAGGTCCCGATGGACGTCCGCCGGCAGCTCGAGCGTCAGTTTGACCGGTTTGTCGTCCGCGATCGTGCCCAGTTTCAGCTTCGTCATGTCTCAGCTCCGGTAGGGTTCGAGGACGAGATCGCGCGTGACCATGACCCGCACCGGGAAGCCGGGCCGGATCGTCAGGGTCGGCGGCACGCTGAGTTGGCGGCGGACGATCTCGTCGCCGGCGCGCCCGATGGTGTCCTGCGCGCCGTCGCGGATCGCGCCCGCGAGGGCGTCATCGCCGTGCGAGCCGAGCTCCGCGCCGATGTTGAGCAGCGTCGCGAGACCGGCCCCGAGGAAAAGCTCGCGCCAATGCGCGTCGACGCGATCCTCGAGGCCGGAATAGCCGGCAACATCGGCGCCCGGCTGGCGCTCGAGCAGGATCGAACTCCCGTCCGGCAGGATCAGGCGCGTCCAGATCAGCAGGATCCGACGCTGCCCGAAGGCGATACGATTGTCGTACTCGCCGATGAGGCGCGAGCCTTGCGGGATCAGCAGATAGCGCCCGCTCGGGCTGTCATAGACGGGAGCGGTGACCTGGGCGGCAATCTGTCCGGGAAGGTCGGAGCGCAGTGCGGTAACGAGGGCCGCCGGGATCACCGAGCCGGCCTGCAGGACGAACGGGCTCGGTGCCGCGCGAAGCCGCTCATCGCTCACGACGCTGCGGTCGGTGGGCTGGTCGAGGAACGCCTGCCGCTGGTCCGTCGCGTCCACCGGCCGGCCGTCATTGCTCACAGGCGCGAAGGCAGCACCGGCGCGCGGCGCCGGAGCGCTGCCAGGCGCTGTTGCCGGTCTGGAAGGCGCTGTGCTTGCTTCGGCGAACAGGCGGCTGACCCGCGCCGCCTCCTGTTCCTGCAACCGGAGCTGGTCCTTCGGGTCTGGGGAGGCGACGGCAAGCGGCACTGCAACAGACTGGCCCCGCTCGCGGGCGGAGAGGATCGGACGCCCGAGTTCGGCCGGGAGCGGCGGTCCGAGCCGTGGCACGTCCCGGTAGTCGCGGGGCAGTCCGGACAGACCCTCGGCCTGCTGAACCCGCTCGGTCGAGAACAATTCTTCCGGCCGGTCGCCTGGCACGCGTCCCTGCAGCGCGACGATCAGGATCGCCGCCAGACCCAGCCCACCGACGGCGGCGAGCACCGTCAGCGCCTTACGGGACAGTCGCATGACACGGGGCGGATCCGATCGGAGGCGCAGTTCTCGAGCGATGTCGGCCTCGGGGCTGACCTGTTCCGACTTTGCAGTCTCCCCGCTGGCGTCGCTCATCGCGCCCGCCTCCCGTCGATGCGCAGGATGCGGACACGCTGCTGATCCTTGCCGCCGAGGCGCAGCTCGGCCGCGGCGAACAGACGGTCGACGATCAGGACGTTGCCGTGCACGCGCGTGTTCACGAGCTCGGTCCCTCCGTCCGGGCCGATGACGAAAAGAGGCGGCATCTCGCCCTGCACGATCCCGCGCGGAAAGACGACGTAGACGCGCCGGCCGTCGTCGAAGACCGAGACGGGCCGCCAGGGCGGCCGGTCGCCCTGCAGCCCGTAGCGGTAGTTGCGCGCAGAAGCCGGCGGGATGGCCGGGCGGAGAACGGGCGCCGGCCGCAGCGCCTGTCGAGGCGGATACGCCCACGCCACCGCCGGCATGTAAGTCTCCTCTCGCGCCCGCAGCTCGAGGAGATAGGTTCGTCGATCCGTGTTGAGGACGAGGTTGGTGGCGATGTCCGGACGGATCGGCTTGACGAGGACATGGACGCGGGCGTCCCGTCCTGCGCCGCTCTCGGTGTCGCCGATGATCCAGCGCGCGGTGTCGCCGGCCGCGATCGGTCCCGGCCCGGTCAGCCGTTCGCCGGGCTCGAGCTGGATGGCCGTGATCTGGCCCGGCGCGGCATAGACTTGGTAGAGGGCACCTTCGCTCCAGGGAAAGACCTGAAGGGCGTTGTAGTAGCCCGCGCGCCGCGGCTCAACGCGAGCCGCTTCGTTGGCGCCAGCAACGCGCGCCTCCGGATCCTTCGCATCCGCACTGCCGCCGCGGGACGGCGTCCAGGGCGGCGGCGTGTGGACGGGCTTCGGCGTTTCGGCGACAATGGGCGGTGGTGGCGCCGCGAGCGGCGGCACGTCGGCATCGTAAGCGATCTCTGGCGGCGTGTCCCTGGCACACGCCGATAAGGCCGTGGTCGCGACGAATAGCGCGGCCAGTGTCCGCCAGCTTTGGTTCGCTCTTGTCATTGCGCTGTCTCCCGGGACCAGTTGATGGCGCGGACGAAGACGCCGAGGGGGTTCTTGCGCAGCCGCTCGGCATCGCGGGGCGGCTGCACCGTGATGGTCAGGATCGCGGTCCAGCGCTCGGTCCGGTCGAGCTGGCCGTTCGCGTAGCGCCGCTCGGTCCAGGCGACGCGGAAACTGTCGTCGGAGGCGCGGATCACGCTCGAGATCTCCACCGCGACCTGCACCTCGCCGACCTTCGCGAAGGGATCGTCCTCACGGGCATGGTCGTTGAGCGCGAACGCGCCGCGATCGGTGGTGAAGTCGTAGGCGCTGAGCCAGTTCTGGCGCAGCACGATCGGGTCGGCCGGGATCTGGCGGACCTTCTCGACGAAGCGGGCGAGATGGTAGGCGATCTGCGCATCGGTCGGCTCGTAGGTGCCGGTCGCGGGGGCCACCGCCTGCGCGGCGCCGAGCCGGTCGACCTCGACGACGTAGGGTACGACGCTGCCCTGGACCGATTGCCAGACCAGCGCCGCACCGAGGCCGCCGGTCAGGGCCAGGGAGCCCAAGGCCATCAGCCGCCAGTTGCGGGCCTGGACGCGGGCGGAGCCGATGCGCTCGTCCCAGACCTGTGCGGCCTTCTGGTAGGGCGTCACCGGGGTCGGACTCGTGCCGTAGCGCACGCTCGGTCGCTTGAAGAGGGTCATGGCTTCTCCGAAAGGCTGACGGATGTGCCGCCACCACCATGATCGCCGGAGCGGACCACATGGGCGACCGTGGCGACGCCGTGGTGGAGCGATTGCTGGCGCTTCATCCGGCGCGCCCAGGCCGGAGGCTGGTCATTGGCGGGCGCGGGAGCGGCCGCGCCGCCCGAGACGGCCCCGCCCGTCGCCGCGAAGGCCGCGCGAGAGCCGGCCGCGTAGCTGTCCGACATCGCCCCCG
>CAYMRW010000001.1:79594-84109 GCA_964392825.1 uncultured Rhodobacterales bacterium | reverse complement strand
CGCCGTGAGGAGCGTTCTCGGCCAGACCTGGCGCGATCTCGATCTCGTCGTCGTCGACGACGGCTCGACCGACGGCACGGTGGACCGGCTCGCGGCGATCGACGACCCGCGTCTCCGGGTGATCGCCCAGGCGAACGGCGGCGTCGCACGCGCCCGCAACCGTGGCCTTGCCGAGGCGCGGGGAGACTGGGTCGCGTTCCTGGATTCGGACGATCGTTGGCACCCCGAGAAGCTCGCGCGGCAGATGGCGGTGATGCTCACCGCCCCGGCACGGACGGGCTTCTGTCACACCGGGCTCGAGATCGTGCTGGCGGACGGCCTGGTGGAGGCGCCGGCAACGGCAGAGGGCCGGATCTTCGAGGCATGCCTTCTCGACAACCCGGTCCGCGCGCCCACCTCGTCCGGCGTGGTCCGGCGCGAGGCGGTTGACGCGGTGGGCGGCTTCGACCCCGCGCTGCCGGCGATCGAGGACTGGGACTGGCTGCAGCGGCTCGCGCGGCTCTACGACGTGGCCGCGGTGGCGGAGCCGCTCGTCGTCTACCGCGACGCGGGCGAGGGGCGGCGGTCCAGGAATTTCCGCGCCAACATGGAGGCGCGGGAAATGCTGTGGGAGCGCAATGCCCATGCGCTCCGCCGCGCCGGGCTTGCCCATCTCTACCTGATGGAGAGCGCGCGGAGGGAATTGCGCGAGCCCGAGGGGCATGCCGGAAAGGGCCGTGCTTTGGTCCTCGCCGCGCTCGCCGAGAGGCCCGGCCACCGGGCGCTCCATGCCTGGTTGCCTTACATGCTCGCCCCCTACCGCCTGCGCGCTCTCCTGCGCGAGATAGACGCCCCCCGTCATGCCCGTCAGATGGCGGAACGCCCTGATGGGGCAGTGCCGCATGCCTCGAGGAGCCGGAGCCGCAGCCGGTAGCGGGCTCCGCGGCTCAACCGCCTTTTCGCCACGGGTTACGCGATTGCTCGCGCGAGACGCCGCGTCGGTTCGCAGCTTTCTCAACTCGGTCCCGCGCGCGTCCTCCGTTGATGTCGTAGGCGCAGCCTGGGGTCCGGGGCGACCAACCTGCTTTGCAAACGATTCGAACGCGCCGTCCCCCGAGTCGCGCCACGGCGTCGAAAACGCGTGATGCGCACGAACCCGGATCCGCCTGCGACTTGGATCGGCTCTACGGTGATCGCGTCTTGCGCGAGGAGCTGTCCTGGCGCGCAGCCTCAGCCGGGTTGGTCTGACCGGATCTCGGCAAGATTCCACCGGCAAAGAGGCCGGGTTGGTCGATTCCAGCCGATCCCGGCGCCCCCAGTTGCCGGGGGCAAAGGGCTGCGGCTACGTGGCCGCCAGGAACTGGGTCGAGCTTACTCAGAACGAAGAGATTGGCCGGCGGGCGAGAGTCAGCCGGGTTGGTGAACGCGGCCTGCAGCGTGGCTTTCGGGGGCAATCGAGCCGCTGCGCCCGCCGTGGAATGAAGGTGACGGCGCCGGGGGATAACCGGCCGCCATGAACAGGGATAGGGACAATGAGTGTAACGACCTACACGGGCGGTCGGCTCGAGGCTGTGGCCGGGCGCGTCATCGAGATCGATCTCGGTGCGCGCGCGGTCAGCATCGGCAGCGACCCTGCGGGCGGAAACGCCACGGTCACGCCTGCGGGCACTGTGACGGTGGTGCTGCCCGATCCGGGCCAGCGCGGGCAGACGGAGTTCTCGGTGCTCGTCGAAAGCGGGTCCGGCACGCGCGAGGTAAAGGTGCCGCTCAGTGTCGTGGCCGGCTCGGTCGATGCCGGGTGGGCGCCGGGCGACTATTACGCCCTCGCCACGGACAACGACG
Organism: uncultured Rhodobacterales bacterium; assembly: GCA_964392825.1. Lineage (GTDB taxonomy): Bacteria > Pseudomonadota > Alphaproteobacteria > Rhodobacterales > Rhodobacteraceae > Roseitranquillus. The sequence goes on along the minus strand of CAYMRW010000001.1, from coordinate 82,288 downwards.
ATCTGAGCGTGGTCGAGCCGGGCGAGAACCACCGGAAGGTCTACGTCTCGGGCAGCAGCGACGCCCTCTCGACCGCCGACATCGCCCGCCGCGAAGGCCTGAGCGAGGGCCAGATCGACGGCGAGTGGCTGGCCGCGCATCCCGAGTACGGCGGCAGCGAGGGGATGGCCCTCGACGAGGATGCGGCGATGGATCTCTGGGGGGCGATCACGGGCCGCTTCGTTGACCCGTCCTCGCACCACCTCCTGTTCGAGCGCGGCTACGAATACGAAGACACCGGCCGCCTCATCGAGAGCGGTACGCAGGGGGAGTCGGCGCTGCATCCGGTCCTCGTCGGCGCCTGGGGCAAGGGCGAACGGCCAGTGCTCGGGGACGATTGGAGCATCTTCCAGAAAGCGTCCGAGAACATCGTCATACAGGGCATCGAGTTCACCGGGGGCGGCAGCATCCTCGGCGTCGGCACCTCGGTCCTGCTGGACGACCTGATCCTGCGCGATGGCCGCACCGTGATCCAGGGGGCCGACAACATCACTCTGCGCAACTCGCAGATACTGGATGTTTCCGATGGCACCAAGACCAACGGCATCTACGTCCAGAACACGGAGAAGCTGCTGGTCGAGAACGTTCTGGCCGACCACAACGGCTGGGAGCCCGACTGGGAGAGCGGCGACGGCAATGCGCCGAACGCCTTCAATCACAACTTCTACCTTCAATGGGACAATCTCGACGTCACGTTCCGCGACAACGTGAGCCTTCGCGGCTCGTCGTTCGGCGCGCAGGTGCGCTCCGGCGGGGTGGTCGAGAACAACGCGCTCCTCGACAACAACGTCGCGCTCAACGTCAAGGGCGGGGAGTACCGCAACAACGACTTCCCCGGGCACTACTCACTCCTGCTCGACAACGTGGTGAGTTCGGGCGCCGACAAGGAGGGCGCGGGCGCGCAGGCCTGGGGCATCCGCAACCTCGCCCCCGACACGAGCCTCGTCGGCAACATCCTCGCGCACCTTGCGGATCCGGCCAATCCTCGGGAACTGGCCGACAAGACCACCGCGCCGCATGATCCGGTGTGGAACCGCTACGAGCCCTTCGTCGACGACACCATCGTCTACAAGTGGGTGACGCAGAACCTGCGCGACGATCGCCGCTTCCAGACGGATCAGAACCTGCCCAATCTGTCCGAGGCGGCGCTCGACGAAATCACGCTGCGCCGTTTCGTCGAGGACGAGGCGGGGAAGAAGCCGGGCGACGTGATCGACACGCTTGCCACCTGGCTGCGGGCGAACTGGTCCGAGATCGACGGCGCCTCGGAGCTCGTGAACTACTTCCAGGACGGGTTCCAGATCGGCCGCGGCATCCGCACCGAGCCGCAGGACGTCCGCTTCGTCCCCGACGCCCGCGGCGACGGCATGCGCTGGGACAACCGGCTGAACTGGTCGACCGAGGACCGACCGATCGACGGCGACAACGTCGATCTCGCCGGAAACTGGGTGACGTATGCCGGTACGGTCGGGCTCGACGGGCTCGATCTCGGGGCAGGCGGCGTCCTGACCGTTCGCCAGGGCCTGCTGGAAACCGACACGCTCGAGACGGGCGACGGGGGCCGGATAGAGATCGGGTTCGCCGGCCAGTTCTGGACCGACGGCTATGACGGCGACGAGACGCTCGACATCGACGTCTCCGGCGGACGCTTCGCCAACACCGGCGCCTTCGAGGGTCCGGTCGACATGACCGTCTCCGGCGGCGAGGCCCTGCTGGCGACGCCTGGTGGCCGCTTCGAGCTCGATGGCCGCCTGACGATTGCGGGCAGCGATGCCCGGGTCGGCTTCGACGGGCCGAAAGGCGGCGGCGTGCTGGCGATCGGCGCCGGCAGCGAGCTTGCCTACGAGGCCGGCGCGAAGGGCGTCTCGGCGATCCGCGAGTTCCGCAGTGGCGCATGGGGGGACGATGCCACGGGCATCGGTTCCGCCATCGACCTCGGACGCGGCGATACGCTGCTCACGCTCGATCTCGGCGCCATGTCGATCGGCTCGAAGACGGTGGTCTCTGGGCTCGCCTCGGCCGACCAGCTGACGGGCGGCTTCGGTACCATCGCCGTCGAGGGGGTCAGTGCCGGCGCCGTCACCGTGCGCATCGACTATGGCACCGACCGGATGGAGCTTCTGACCGAGAGCGGCGGCGGTCCGGCATCGCTCTTGCTCGTGGGAAGCTCGGACAAGGACGTCTTCGTTGCCGCCGCGGGCGTCGACGTGAAGGTCCAGAAGTACGAGGCGGACGATGCCGTCGACCTTTCGGCGGCCCTTGCGGCGAAGGACCTCGAGGGTCTCGAGCTTTCGGTCGACGGTCTGTCCGGCGAACTCCGCGACGACGGCGGGGCGTTGCTCGCCCGCGTCGAGGGCGATGCCCTCGACCGGATCTGGGTTCGCGCCGATGGCTGGGAGGTGCGTGTCGGCGAGGATGGTGTCGGCACGGCGCGTCAGCTGTCGGATGCGGGGCCGGTCGTGCCACCTCAGCCCGGCGGGGACCCGGAAGAGCCGGAGGTGCCGCCTGCCGAACCGGTGCAGCCGGAGGTTCCGCCGGCCGAGCCCGACGAGCCGGACGTTCCTCCCATGGAGGAGCTCGAGGAGCCGGTGGTTCCGCCGACCGAGCCGAGCGAGCCCGTGGCCGATCCGGAGGAGCCGGAAGCCCCGCCGGCGG
>CAYMRW010000001.1:0-79494 GCA_964392825.1 uncultured Rhodobacterales bacterium | reverse complement strand
ACCGAGCCGAGCGAGCCCGTGGCCGATCCGGAGGAGCCGGAAGCCCCGCCGGCGGCACCCGAGGAGCCGGAAGCCCCGCCGATGGAGGAGCCCGAGGAGCCCGTCGTTCCGCCGACCGAGCCGAGCGAGCCCGTGGTCGATCCGGAGGAGCCGGAAGCCCCGCCGGCGGAACCCGAGGAGCCGAAGACTCCGCCGGTGGAGGAGCTCGAAGAGCCCGAGGTTCCACCGGCCGATCCGGAGGAACCCGAGGCGCCGCAAGAGGTGCCGAACAGGGCGCCCGAGGCCAGGAGCCTGCGTCTCGAGGGGGCTGCCGACGAGACCCTCGAGGGGCAGCTCGTGGCGAGCGATGCCGACGGCGACGATCTGGCCTACGCGGTCGACGGCGGTCCGAGCGACGGCAGCATCGTGATCGATGCGGACGGCCGTTTCAGCTACGATCCCGAAGGCGCGTTCGACGAACTGCCCGTGGGCGAGACGCGGGTCATGCGCTTCGACTACCTGGTCAGCGACGGCGAGGGCGGCACCGACCGCGGCACCGTCTCCCTGGTGATCGAAGGCCGGTACGAGCCCGCGCCGCCATCCAAGCCTGCGAAACCGGACTGGAACCCCGTGAACGGAACCTCGGGCATGGACGTGATCGAGGGCACCGATGGGGCCGACATGATCCGCTCCGGCGGCGGCGGCTACGACCGCATGTGGGGTGGCGAGGGGGCGGACGCCTTCGTCTTCGGCGCCGGCGCAGTCGACGGTACCCGGACCAGCGACCAGATCTTCGACTTCGATGCCGAGGAGGACATCCTCGTCCTCGAGGCGGGGGCCGAGATCGCGAGCACGCAGGAGCGCGCCGGTTCCCTCTGGGTCAAGCTTGCGGGCGACGGCGACGTGATCCTCATCGACGGTGCGTCGATGGCCGACGTGGACCTGATCGAGACCAACGGAATCTGGCTCGGCTGAACCCGCGCGAAACTCTTGAGACCCTGCCGGAGCCGCGCGACGCGGCTCCGGCGTCGGCGCCTGCGGATTAACCGTGGCCGTCGATCTTGCGCCCGAGTCTGCCTGCAAAGGTTGAATTCGAGCGGCCTTTGCCCGATGCGAGGGGCCATCGTTCCTTTGCGGAGCTCGGCCGATGACCGTCGCACGCGCTTTCTCCCTCTCGGTCGGGGCCTGCCTCGTCTTCGGGCTGATCTACCGCCTGGCGCCGCTGGCACTGGGGCCCGAGGCGATGGCCCAGTTCTTCATCACCGAGGACGGCTATCTGATGTTGACGGTGGCGCGGAACCTCGCCATCGGAAATGGCCTCAGCGTTTCCGACGGGATGATTCCGACGAACGGGGTGCAGCCGCTCGCCACGCTCCTCTACGCTGTCCCCTACTGGCTGACGGGCGGCGACAAGGTGGCGAGTCTCGCAGGCGTCATTCTGATCATGACCGCCTGGTCGGTGGGTGCCGCCTTCGCGATCCAGCGTTTCGCCCGCGGCATCCTCGGGGAAGAGCCGCCGATCTGGTCCTGGGCCGCGGCGGCGCTCTGGTTCGTCGGGCCGCTTGCTCTCCTGCATTCGATGAACGCCCTCGAGACGGGGCTCTATATCGGCATGGTGGCGGCGACGATGGCCTTCTTCGGTCATGTCGTGGCCCGCGGCGGGCGCTACACGCGCGCAGACCAGGTCATCCTCGGGTGCCTTTGCGGAGCGACCTTCCTCGCCCGGATCGACGGCGCGATGCTGGTCACCGCGATCTTCGCGGTGCGCTTCGTGCAGGTGCAGTGGACGCGCCAGGCGAGCTTCCGCGAGGCGGTGGCCGAGGCGCTGCCGCCGGGGATCATCAGCCTTCTCTTCGCGGCGCCTTGGCTCGTCCACAACCAGGTCTTCTTCGGCTCCATCATGCCGATCAGCGGCCCGGCGCAGTCGCTCTCGGCCGAGTTCGGCGGCAATCTCGAGATCGTGCCGGCCAAGCTTTTCGAGACGATGCTGCCGATGCTGCCGATCCCAACATCGCTCGAGCGGTCGAGCGTGGCGATCGCGGCCGCGGCCATCGTGGTGCTGGGGGTGCTGGCCTGGTTCCTGTGGCGGACGCTCGGCCGACGCCACCCGCAGGCGCCGATGATCGCGGCCTACACGCTCTACGGGGGCGGGCTCGTGTTCTACTACGGCGCGTTCTTCGGGGCCGGGCATTTCCTCAGCCGTTACCTGGCGCCGCTCGGCCCGCTGCTCGTCACCGCCGCCGTTTACGTCGCGCTGGACCTGGTGCGGCGGCTGCCGGCCATCCGCGGGGGAGATCTGGCACGAGTCGCCGGGACCGGGGCGCTGGCGCTTGCGCTCCTGCTGCTGGTGCGTCTGGCGCTGCCCGGGGTCAAGGAGCAGGGGCATTTCCATGTCGTGGGATGGGTCGAGAGGAACGTCGGCGAGGAAACGTGGGTCGGGGCGGTGCAGACCGGCACCCTCGGCTACTGGCACGACCGCACGATCAACCTGGACGGCAAGGTCAACCCCGAGGCGCTGGCGGCGCGGCGCCGGGACGGCGACGTTCTCAACTACGTCGTGGCAAGCGAGATCGACGTCATCGCCGATTGGGTCGGCATGGCGGGCTGGGTCGAACGCGGCAACGAGCGTTTCGCCGAAGTGTTCGAGGTGGTGGTGGCGGACCGGGCGGGGAACCTCAGCGTGCTGCGCCGCCGCGGTGCCGATGCGCGGATCTGACGGGGCGCGGCGGAGAGATGACGTGAACGAGATCGGCCAGTCCCGGATGCCGGAGCCCGCCTATGCCGCAGGCGAGACCCTCGTCGTCGATCTCGACGGGACGCTGATCCGCACGGACATGCTCTACGAGACGTTCTGGTCGGCGCTGTCTCGGCGGTGGCTGAACGTCGTGCCCGCGCTGCGCGCGCTGCGTGAGGGGCGGGCGACGCTCAAGCGCAGGTTGGAGGGTCTGGGCCCGGTCGACGTCGCCATGCTGCCCTACAACGCCAGGGTGATCGAGCACGTTCGGCGCTGGCGCGATGCCGGGGGGCGAACGGCGCTCGTCTCGGCCTCCGACCAGCGGCTGGTGGGGCGTGTCGCCGATCATGTCGGGCTCTTCGACGAGGCACACGGCTCCGACGGTCAGGCGAACCTCAAGGGCCCCGCCAAGGCCGCGTTTCTCGCCCGTCGCTACCCTGACGGCTTCGCCTACATGGGCGACACCCATGCCGACCATGCCGTCTGGGAGAAGGCCGCGCGCGCCATCACCGTCGACATCCCCCCCGGGCTGCGCACGAGGGTCGATGCGCTGACGTGCGATAGCGAGCATCTCGTCACCCGCGGCAGCCGCCTCCGGCCGCTGATGCGGGCGCTGCGGCCACATCAATGGCTTAAGAACGTGCTCGTCTTCCTGCCGCTGCTGGCAGCGCACCAGCTCGACCTGCTGACCATCGGACAGGCGTGCCTGGCCTTCGTCGCCTATAGCCTCGTCGCCTCGTCGGTGTATCTGCTGAACGACCTGCTCGACCTCGAGGCCGACCGGGCACACACGCGCAAGCGCGAAAGACCGTTCGCTGCCGGCGCGCTGCCGCTCGCCTGGGGCACGCTGCTGACGCCGGCGCTGCTTCTCGCCGGGGCGGCGGTTTCGCTGTTGCTCGGGCCGCATTTCCTCGCCGTGATGACGCTCTACTACGTCGTCACCACCGCCTACTCGTTCTACCTCAAGCGACTGATCGTGATAGACATCTGCGCTCTCGCGGGCCTCTATACCCTGCGCATCATCGCCGGCGGGGTGGCGACCGGGATCGCGCTGTCGGTCTGGCTGCTCGCGTTCTCGATCTTCTTCTTCTTCGCCCTCGCCGCCGTTAAGCGGCAGACCGAACTGGTCGCCGGCGCGGCCGAGGGCAAGCTGCGGGCGCATGGCCGTGGCTACCGCACCACCGATCTGCCGCTCGTCGCCAACATGGCGGTGTCTTCCGGCTACGTCTCGGTCCTCGTCATGGCGCTGTGGCTCGATTCGCCCGCGGTCCGGCGGCTCTACAACGAGACCGCTCCGCTCTGGGGCATCTGCCTCGTCCTGCTGTTCTGGATCAGCCGGATGGTGATGCTGGCCCATCGCGGCTCGATGCACGACGATCCGGTCGTGTTCGCGGCAAAGGACTGGGTGTCGATCGGCTGCGGCGTCCTGATCCTCGGATTCGCGGCCGCGGGGCTGGTGCTTTGACGCGCGCCGGGCTGGTCACGCGCTATGCGGCCTTTGCGGTCGCGGCGACCGTCGCCAACCTCGCCACCCAGCGGCTGGTTCTGGCGGTGGACGATGGCGCGGCAGGGTTTGCCGCCGCGGTGTTTCTCGGGACCCTCGCGGGGCTCGTGCTGAAATACGCGCTCGACAAGCGGTGGATCTTCGACGACCGCTCCACCGGGGTGGCGGCGCATGGGCGAAAGTTCACCCTCTACACACTCATGGGCGTGGTCACGACGGCGATCTTCTGGAGTACCGAGACCGCCTTCTGGCTGATTTGGGGAACCGACCTGATGCGCGAGGCGGGCGCCGTGATCGGACTGGCCGTAGGCTACGTGATCAAGTACCGGCTGGACCGCCGGTTCGTCTTCACCGACCGGGTGCTCGAGCCGGCGTGATGCGGACCGTCGAACTCACAGGTTGGGGGCGCTATCCGCGGCGCCCGGGACCGGTCGCCGCGCCGCGGGACGTGGCCGAGGTCGCGCGCCTCGTCGGCCAGGGCGGCGTCGTCGCCCGCGGTGCGGGGCGGGCCTACGGGGACAGCGCCATGGGGGCTGCGGCGACGCTCGATCTGAGGCGGCTGAACCGGATGCTGTCGTTCGACGCGGCGACCGGACGGCTGGTCGCCGAGGCCGGCGTGATCCTCGGCGACGTGATCGCGGCTTTCCTGCCGCGCGGCTGGTTCCCCTTCGTCACGCCGGGGACGAAGTTCGTCACGCTGGGCGGCGCCATCGCGGCCGATGTCCACGGCAAGAACCACCACCGCGACGGCTCGTTCGGCACCTTCGTCGACTGGATCGACCTCATGGGTGCGGACGGGGGGGTGGTGCGCGCCGAGCCCGGCTCGGAGATCTTCGAGTGGACGCTGGGCGGCATGGGCCTGACCGGTGTGATCCTGCGCGCCGCCATCCGCCTGCGCCCCGTCGAAAGCGCCTGGATCGGGCAGGAAACCATTCCGGCCACGAACCTCGCGGATGCGATGGCGGCGTTCGAGGGGGCCGACGACGCCACCTATTCGGTCGCCTGGATCGACTGCCTCTCGGGCGGCGACAGCCTCGGTCGGTCGCTGGTGATGACGGGCGAGCATGTCCGCGCCGGGGACCTGCCGCCGGACCCCCGCCGTCATCCGTTTCAGACGCCAAGGAAGCGCCAGCGCGTCGTGCCGTTCGACGCGCCGGCGGCCGCGCTGAACCGTCTGACCGTGCGCGCCTTCAACGGGCTCTACTGGGCGCGGGGTCTTGGCGCGCCGCGCCAACGGCTCGTCGACTGGGACAGCTACTTTTACCCGCTCGATGCGGTGCTCGGCTGGAACCGGATCTACGGGCGCCGCGGCTTCGTGCAGTTCCAGTGCGCGCTGCCCGAGGAGAGCGCCGAGCCGGGGCTGCGCGCACTGCTCGGGGCGACGTCGGCCTCGGGGCAGGGGTCGTTCCTCGCCGTCCTGAAACGCCTCGGGCGCCAGGACAGCCGGTTCTCGTTCCCGATGGCGGGCTACACGCTGGCGCTCGACTTTCCGGCCAACGCCAGGACGTTGGCACTGCTCGACCGGCTCGACGCGATCACCGTCGATCACGGCGGGCGGTTCTACCTCGCCAAGGACGCGCGGCTCGCGGCCGCCACGCTGCACCGGGCGGATGCGCGGGCGGGAGCGTTCCGCGCCATGCGCGCCGCCGCCGGGCTCGATCGTGATTTCGCGTCGGCGCAATCCGAAAGGCTGCTCCTATGACTTCCACCGTGCTGATCCTCGGCGGACGCTCAGACATCGGGCGCGCCATTGCCCACCGCTTCGCTGCCGCCGGTCACCCGGTGACACTGGCGGCGCGCGATAGCGGTTCGCTCGAGGAGGACCGCGCCGACATCGCGCTGCGCCATGGTGTCTATGTACGGGCCACCGAGTTCGACGTGCTCGACACCGTTGCGATGGCGGGTTTCGTCGATGGGCTGGGGGAACTCCCCGGCATCGTCGTCTGCGTCGTGGGCACGATGGGCGATCAAGGCGAAAGCGAACGGAACCCCCAGGCGGCGGCGCTTGTGATGCGCACGAACTACGAGGGGCCGGCGCTGATCCTGGGGCTGTTCGCCGAGCGCATGGCGGCGCGGGGAAACGGCGCCCTGGTCGGCGTCTCCTCGGTCGCGGGGGACCGCGGGCGGGCGACGAACTACGTCTATGGCTCCGCGAAGGCCGGGTTCACGGCGTTCCTCTCGGGGCTTCGCAACCGCCTGGCGAAACAGGGCGTGCACGTGGTCACGGTGAAGCCGGGCTTCGTCGCCACTCGGATGACCGAGGGGATGGACCTGCCGGGGGCGCTAGTCGCCAGCCCCGAAGAGGTCGCCGAGGCGGTGCATCGCGCCGTCGCGCGCCACCGTGACGTGATCTACGTCCGCCTCGTCTGGTGGCCGCTCATGAGCGTGATCCGCGCCATTCCGGAACGGATCTTCAAGAGGCTGAAGCTCTGAGGGCGCAGCGCGCGGCGCCTTAACCCCCTGTTCGGGTATACGAATTTTCGGCGTGCCCATCATTGTGGCACGCAACAGGGCGTGTGTCCGGTGAATCCTTGAAGGGCAGTCTGACAGCGAACCGTCACCGGCGTCGCTGTCGTCGCTTCCCTTTGGAGATATCCCATGCAGCTCGTATTTGAGACACCAGAGACCGTGCCGGCGGTTCGGAAGGCGGCGCGATGAGCCAGTTCCTGATCACCGCGGTGACGGCGGACCAGGGCAAGGTCGCCGTCAACGCCGACGGCACGCTCAGCTACACGCTTCCGGCCGAGTTCATCGGCGACACGATCACCTGCAGCATCGAGGCCCGGATCGTCATCGATGCGGTTTCAGCCGACCGGCCACCTGTTGCGGCGCCCGATGCCGGCGAGGTGATGGCCGGCGGTTCGGTGACGATCGACGTGCTGGCCAACGACGAGGACCCCGAAGGTGGACCGCTCAGCGTCGTCGAGGCCTCGGCCGACATTGGCAGGGTCACGATCGCCCCCGACAGCCTGCTGGTCTACAGCGCGCCCAAAGAGTTCACTGGCACCGCCACGATCGACTACGTGGTCGCCGACGAAGCCGAGAGCCTGAGCCAGGGTCAGGCGACGATCACGGTCACGTCCTATGCGGCCCCCGACCTCGCGCCGATCATCGGCGACGACGCGGTCACCATGGTTGCGGGCGGCACGGTGGCGATCGACGTGCTCGCCAACGACACCGACCCCGAGGGCAAAGCGCTGGCGATCACGGCGGCCACCGTCGACAACGGCAGCGTCGCCGTCACGCCAGACGGCAAGCTCGCCTATACCGCACCGGCCGGCGTCACCGGCACCGCCGCGATCCGTTACACAGCCGCCGATCCTGCGGGGAACACCAGCGAGGGCCGGGTCGTCGTCGACATCCTGCGTCTCTCGATCGCCAAGGGCGAGCTGGAGGGCGAATTCGTCGTCAACACGGCGCCTGGAGAACTGACGATCACCGTTGCCGCGCCTGCTGAATATGCGGGCGACTACACCGTTCGGACCGCCGACCTCGCCGACGGGCCGGTGAACCTGGTGCCGCCGCAGATCTCGGGATCGCCCCGGGCCGGGGCGACGCTTGAGGCATTGCCGGGTCTCTGGGCCATCGACGAGACCACCACCTCGTTCGACGTGGCGCGTCAGTGGATGCGCGACGCGACGCCGATCTCGGGCGCAACTGGGGCGTCCTACGTCGTGGACGGCGCCTCCGATGCGGGCTGCGCCCTCAGCGTCGTGGAGACGGCGGCGGCAGACGTCGAAACGGCGAGCGAAGCTGTCCGGATACCCGAAACGACGCCCGCTACCAGCTGGACGCCCAAGGATCTTCCGGGCCTCGCCGCGTGGTTCGATGCGTCGGACGCAGGCAGCGCAAAGCTTTCGGGCGGCAGCGTCGTCGAACTGTCCGACAAATCGGGCAGCGACCGCCACGCCCGTCCCGTGAGCGGCAAGCCCGCTCCTGCCCTCACCGGGGACCTGAACGGCAAACCCGTGCTGCGCTTTCCCGAGCAGGGGACGCTAAGAACCCAGAGCGCACCGCAGCCCGGCCTCCCCGGAATGCCGGGGCTTGCCGTCATCGCGGTGACCCAGGCGCACCAGAAGGACGCCTGGAGGAAGTGCGTGACCTTTGGCGCCACGAACGCGAGCGGCGGCGAGTATCTCAAGTTCCAGACGGGCTATTCCGTCATGTGGTTCGGCAACGGAAACAGGTACTGGAACCATTCTCCCGCGGGGCCGGCGATCGAGGCTGCGGTCTACCGGGAAAAAGGTACGCACGGCGACGCCGAAGTGTGGCGCAACGGGCGGAAGCTCGCCCCGACCAGCACCTCGCGATCGGGAAATGCCGTCGTCTTGGCGGCCGATGCGGTGCTCGAACTTGGAAGCGACGATTCTCCCACTTCGGAACAGGCCGAGATCCTTCTCGTCGTCGGCCCCCTCAGCGAGGCGGACCGCGCCCGCGCGGAGGGGTACCTCGCGCATAAGTGGGGTCTGGCGGGCGAGCTCCCCGCCGACCACCCACACAAGGCCGCCCCCCCCGCCTGAACCCCCGATGCGCCGCGTCGCGGATCCCCGCACGGGTCTCGACCGCGGCCGCACTCATTCCCGCGCCACAGATCCCGGAAATCCAAATGTCCAGCATTCGCTTTCGTACTCTGTCCTCCCCCGCCTATCTCGTCACCGTCAGTCAATCCGGCGCCAAGGAGGAACTCTCGACCCTCGATGCGGCGACTTCGCCACCCCCCGAGCCCGAGCCCGATCCAACGCCCGAGACCGAGGTCGATCCTGTCGTCCCCCCCGAGCCAGAGCCAGAGCCCGAGCCGACGCCGGGGCTGACCGTCGCGATCGCGGCAAACCGGACCAGCGGTACCGCCCCTGCCGGCATGATCTTCCAGGCGACGGCACAGGGGTTCGATGTCCGCGATGCCAAGCGCGATCTGCGCTACAAGTGGGACTTCGGAGACCCGAAGAGCGCACCGTTCACCGCGCCGACCGAGAGGTTCGACGCCCAGGTCAACGGGCGCAGCCTCGACTGGCGGAACTCCAACATCGCCTACACCTACCGCGCCGGCCACACCTTCTTTCCGAAGGCGGCGGAATTCGGCGGCGCGCCCTCGAAGGAGTTCACGGTCACCTGCACCGTGCAGGACCGCAACGGCAACCTGGCCCGGGGCAGCCAGAAGGTCACCGTCGCCAATCCGGATGTGGTCTTTGCCACGACCACCGTCGGCGTGGACACGGGCGGAAACTACGCGGACCTTCGGGCGGAGTACCCCCAGGCGAAGGGCTTCACCAGTTTCGGCGCCGCCTACAGCGCAATAGGCTCGACCGGACGCATTCTGCTAAAGCGCGGTCAGAAGCTGGACGGCGGCATTACGATCAAGAACAAGGCCAGGATCTCGATCGGATCCTACGGGGATCGAAAGAAGCCGAAGCCTGTGGTCGACATACTCGGCGGCGGTGGGGGCATCAGCGTCGCCGGCGGCACGGCCGGGGAAGTCTGCCTCTCGGAATTCGATCTCGCCGGCGACTACGATGTGACCAAGGAGAAGTCGCCGAGCGGCGACACGTCGAGTAACGGTCTGTCCTGGGGAAACTTCTCCGAGGGCGGAATGAACACCGTTCACGACGTCTGGCTCAGAGACATAAACAAGATCGGGATATACCCACAGGGAAAATACGCGAATTCCAGGCACATGAAGGAGTTCGTCTTCTCGAACGTGAGGATCGAGAACTTCCGGGATTACGGTATTCTCATCTCGGTCACGCCGCGGATCGCCTTCCTTGGCGTGGCGATCGTCGATACGCCCATGAAAATGCAAGGAAAGAACAGGAAGGAGGGCCGCTACAACGAACACGGCCCGATCCGGGTCACGACGCCGCGTCTCGGTAGTTGGTGGGTGTTTGACGTGTTCGAGTCCCAGTCCTGGTCGGGCTGGTCCGGTGGAGCGGCGCCCTACGATTACAACGGCGTTCCGGCTCCACAATCCGCGTGGCGCTTCAATCCCGGAAACTCCGCCAGTCGCGGCGATCCGGATGCGTGGCGTGATGCGGTCGACTGGAACCTTTCCCGCTTTGTCATGGAAGGAGGTTCTCCGCCGACGATGGCAGCGATCAGGGAGCCTACATATACCCCGACGACCATTACCGGGATCATGGACAAGGGCATCATCATCGGAAGCGCTGCCGTTCCCAGATGCCTGAGCATGGCTGACTACGGCAACGAGGTCACAAATATTCTCTGCGTGATCCCAAGAATGAACCTCATAGACGGCAAGAACTACGGTGCGGCCGTCAACGGAAGCGGGAATACGCCGGAGCAGCTGACATTTCGCGGGGTCACGACGGTCAATTGGATCGACCCTGGGGCCAACCGGCACGGCGGCGATTCGCCCGCGGATTTCGTGGAGTGGGATTCGGGCAAATTTGGCAAGTACGCCTGCATCTTTCATTGCCCGAACAACAAGCAGTCCGCGGACCTGTCCTCGCAGCTCGACCTCGGTCAGCGGCTCTTCGCGCCCCGCTACCCGGGCCTGCGATTCATCGACCACTACAACGACAACGGTCGTGGTCTCGACGCGGAAATCATCGACACGAAATATGCCGCCTTGGACACCTTCCAGCAGAACGGGCGGACGCAGGCGAGCATCGTCATGCCCATTCCCAAGAAGGGGCAGCTGACCACGTCGAAGGCCGACGCACCGATCGACGACATTTTCGGGGAGATCAGGCCCGCGACGCCGCATCGCGGCTGCGTCGAGCCCTCGTCCGTTCGTTCGTCCTAGCGACGCACGGCGACCTTGATGACGGAGATCAGCGCCGGCGGCCTGCGTCGCCGGCGCTTTCCGTTGCCCGCAGCCGTCCGGGTCTCCTCAGGCACGCCAGGCGGAGAAATCCTCATCGAGAAGCGTTTCGAGCCGGTCGACGGTGGGGACAAAGGCGGCGCGGACGCGGGCGCGGGTTTCGGGGGTGACAGACACGTCGGCCGCCGGACCGGCAGGGCGGGAGAAATGCTTCATCACGAGTTCGCTGGGCTTCAGGCCGAGGGCGTTCAAAGCGCGCTTGGCGGGCGCGACGAACGGGCGGAGCGGCCGCGGCGGAGCCGCCAGGAACTGCGTCAGGCCCGGGACCAGCGGCCTCCGGCGGACGTTGGTCTGACCGAGCGCGGCCCCCTCGGGCAGGGGCGAGAGACCGAGGAAGGCCAAAAGGTCCGCCGCCACGACCCCGGGGTCGGCCTTGATCCGCTCGAAGCGGAAGACCTTCACGCGATCCCGACCGAACGCATCGAAGTAGCGGGCGATCTGCGGGGCGTAGTCGTAGATCGCGCGATACTGCAGCTGCATCCGTTCGGGACAGTAAGGGGGCAACCGCTCGCCGCGGGCCCGCGCTTCCTGCAGGTCCCAGGAGGCGGCGAAGGACGGCTGGTCCTCCCGGAAGCCGTCGCGGAGCTGATGGTACCAGGAGATCGAGGCCGAGACCGGCTCGCGGATCGACAGCACGATGCGCGCCTCGGGGTTCGCGGCCAAGATGTTCTTCGCCGCCGTCTCGCTCGCCAGGTAGAAAGCCGAGGCCTCACCGCAAAGCGCGCCGGCGGGGGCGGCGGCGAAGAGCGCGTCGTACGCTGCCCGGCTTTCGACCTCGGCGAGTCCGGGCAGGTCGGTCGAGAAAAAATGCGGCTCCTTCGGCGAGCACATGAAGACGCCGGGATGCGCGCGGAGATAGAGGTGCAGGCTCGAGGTTGCGGCCTTGGGCGCACCGACGACGAAGATATCCGGGACGCGCGGTGTCGCGTCAGCCATCGGCAGTCTGCGCGCGTAGCACCGGAGTTGCCTGTTCGACCGCACCCTTGCGGAGATCGGCTGCGTGCTGGCGGAAATCATCCGCGTAGTACTTCTCGACGAATCGTACGATTTCGGGCGCGCCGAACACCTGCTCCGCGGCGGGCGAAGCGCGTTCCTTGACGAGGAATGGCCGGGTCAGACGCTTGAGACCCTGATAGCTGCGATAGGGCAGGAGGCCACGGGCGATGTCGTTGGCGCGCCAGACCGCCCCCTTGAGCCCTTCGAAGCGAAGCACGAAGTCCTGGTTCGACCAGGCGTTGGTATCGATCGGACGGCCCGTGCGGCGCGCGATCTCGGAGAAGAGGTCGGCGATCCTCTCGAGCGCGACGGTGTGTTCGACGACTTTGCGGCCGTCGAGGCGGATATAGTCGTTTTGCGGAATGAAGTGCGCGATCTCGTAGGTGAGAACCCGGGGACGGTCCTCGAGCTGGCGGATGATGTCGCGGATCACCGCCTGCAGTTCGGCCGCCGAGAGTTCTGCGAGGCGGCTTCGCTTCACGCGCTTGAGATACTCGGCCACCGATGACCGGAAACGGCTCATCGGATCGCGGGTGACCGCAAAGCCGTCAAGCCGATCGAGGGTGCTGAACGTGTCGGGGAAATGCTCGGCGAGCACGCGCAGCGGCAGATGCATGTAGTCGATCCGCCCGAGCACGGAATGCTCTCGCACGGCGGCGAAGGCGCCCTCCGTCTCGTCGAGATCCTGGAGTTGCTCGCGTACCGTCGTGCCTGCGCATTTCGGAATGTGTACGAAGGCGAAGCCGTAGCGTTCACTGATGATCAAGAGACACGACCCTCCTGTCTTCCGGAGATTGGGTGCAGGCTCAGCTGCCCGGAATGAAGCGCGGGAGCGGGCCTGCCACCTGCTTCAGCACGTCCTGTAGGCGGGCCTCGGCCGCGGCGTCGGTCTCGCCGCCGGCGATCAGGGTTGTCAGCCGCACGATGGCGCCGTCGGTCTGTCCGGTCAGGATGCCGTCCGCGAGCAGATGGAACTTGGCCGCCATGTCCCAGGCTACCTTGCGGCCCTTCTGATCGAACCAGTAGTAGACCATCATCCGCGTCGTACCCTTCTGGATGATCGCCCGGTTGAGATCGAACTGCCCCGGATAACCGATCTCGTCCGCGACGTCGGTACGCTCGAGCCAGGCGATCTCCCACCCCGACGCGGGCAGGCAGACCTCGGGCGGGTGGATGCCGCCCCGGGTCTGGTCGGCATACCATGCCATGAAGAGCCCGACGGGAGCTGCCGCGCCCGGGGCTTGGAGCGTTACCTGGTGATAATCGTCGGCCTTCAGCGCGCGCTCGACATCGGCCTCGAGGTATTCCGGAGGGCTTGCGCGCCAATCGCCGAGCTGGGCGGGGAACAGCGAGAAGGGCTCGCGGTCGGGTATCGTGGTGCCGCGCTCGGGCGCGAACTGCCAGGCCGCGGCCGCCACCACCATCATCAGCGCGCCGGTGATCAACGCCGTCGACGGCTGCACCAACCGGATGCGCATCGCCTGTGCGCCGAGGCCGGTCGTGTCGAGGTCGAGCGCGTCGACGAGGCTGAGCTTGTCCCGGCGCAGGAAGAGGAGAACCCACGCGAGGCCGAAGAGGATCAGGACGCAGGTGATGAAGATGACCCAGCCCTCGAAGAAGTGGGTGAACCCCTCCACCCATTCCACGCCGTAGACGTTGACCAGAACGCCTGCGATCGCGATGCGCACCGAGTTCATCAGGATGGTGATCGGCGCCGCCGAGACCAGAAGCACGGCCTTGTGCCACATCGGCCCGCGGTAGAGCACGGCAAAGATGTAGCTGAAGCTGAGGATGGGGAAGAGGTAGCGCAGGCCCGAGCAGGCCTCGGCCACGTGCAGCCGGTAGACCCCGAGGTCGATGATGTTGCCCTCGAGATAGACCGACACGTCGAGCCATCGCAGGAACTGCACGCCGAGCTCCGACGAGATGAACTGCAGGTAGGTGGTGGCCTTGTAGTAGAGCGTGTCGGGCAGGGGCAGCATGTAGACGAGGTGCAGCACCGGCGGCCAGAGAAGCAGCCCGGTGCGCAGCCCGAAACTGACGAGCAGCACGCCCCAGACCCAGATGATGATGGCGTAGGCAGTGACGTCGGCGATGTGCGCGAGGTTGCCCAGGAGCCCGAAGAGGACGGCGAAGGCCATCACGGCGACGCCCGGCCAGCGGTTCCGGACCGCCCCCTCGTTGATCGGGACTTCCTTCAGCTGGCGCAGGAACAGGAGCAGCGACAGGACCGGAATCAGCGGTCCGTGGCTGTATTCCGGCTTGGCCCAGGCGCGCATCAGCGCCTCGATCCCGTAGGAGAAGAATATGGCGGCGCCCGCCACCGCGACGACGAGCCAGAAGATCCCCCAGTGTGCCAGCGAAAGCAGGCCCTGCGGAGAACGCGTCGTGCCACTCGTAAACGTCATTCCACCCTCGTCACAGGCCGGCTCGGTGCCGACGGTTCGCCCCGCCGCGACAGGCTGGACCTGTCCTGAACGCCGCGTTCCCGCGCGGAGCGTGGCATGGCCTTAGGCGGGAGCGCCGATTCCATCAAGTATCGCACGCTTTGTGCAGATCAAATGAGGCCAAGCGGTTAATCCGCGAGGGTCGCGGCCGTGCGGTAAGCATGACGCCCTGCACTTCTTGCCGCGCGTTGCCGCTTCGTAGTACCGCCGGGCCCAATGGAACTGGCTTCGAAAGGTGGACGCCGGATGGCCCGCGATCTGAACGACGGCCCCGCGCCCGGGGCATCGGACATGGCGGTGCCCGCGGAAGCCGGCGCGCGCGTGACGCGGACCTGGGGGCTCTGCGTCTCGACGCTGAACCGCATCGACATCCTGGAGGATTGCGTTCGCCGGGCCCTCGCGCAGACCCGCCCGCCCGCGGAGGTCGTGGTGGTCGATGCGAGCGATGCCTGGGAGGCGCATCGCGACCGCATCGCGCCCCTCGTCGAGGCGGCTGGCCTGCCGCTCCATTACGTTCCCAGCGACAGGAAATCGCTGACAGCGCAGCGCAACCGGGGTCTCTCGCTGCTATCGGCCGACATTGCGTTCCTGCTCGACGACGACGCACTGATGCGCGAGGACTGCGCGGCCACGATCATGGACGTCTACGAGCGCGATGCCGGGGGGGTGATCGTCGGCGTCTCGGCGATGAACGCCCGCGGCCCGGCCGGCACCGCGGTCGAGAAGAAAAACGCGGGCGGTCTGGGCGCGCCCTGGGCGCAGCGGATGGTGACACGGTCGGCCGCGGTCCGCTGGGTCCTGCGCGAGGTGCTGATGACCGCGCGCGACCGCATCTTCATCCGCTACGACGACGAGACCGGTCGCAGGGGGCCCGAGGCGGTGGCAGCGCTCGGCATTCCGGACATCGCCTGGTCGCAGTACCTGCCGGGCTGGGGGATGACCGTCCGCCGCGGGGTCGCGCTGCGGGAGCCCTTCGACGGCACGCTGCTGGCCTATTGTCCGACCGAAGATCTTGATGCGAGCTACCGCTTCGCACGGCACGGCGCGAACGTGATCGCCCGCAATGCGCACCTCGACCATGTCGAGGTCGCGGCCGGGCGGATCAAGCGGCGTCAGGCGGCGATGCTGAGCGTGATGAACTCGGCCTACCTGACGCGGAAGAACTCGAAGCAGCCGGCCCGCCACGTCGCGATCTACTACGTCTATGCCGTCCGGCGCCTCGTCGCCGAGTTCCTCAAGGACGCGATGACCGGCCGTCTCACCTTCCCGCAACTTCAGGGCATGGCCGAAGGGATTGCCCGCTCGCCGGGCATCTTCCGCCACGATCGCGGGGATCTCGAGCGCTGGTACGAGAACTACCAGCGTCGGCTTCTCTCGCGCGGCAGATGACGGAGGCGCGCAGGCGGGCCCTTCTGATCGCCGAGGCCGCCAACCCCGAATGGGTCAGCGTGCCGCTCGTCGGCTGGTCGCTTGCGAACGCGCTGCGCGGCGTCGCCGACGTGCACCTCGTCACCCAGGTTCGGAACCGCGAGGCGATCCTGCGTGCCGGGCTCGAGGAGGGCCGCGATTTCACCGCGATAGATACCGAAGCGCTGGCGCGACCGATGCACCGCGCCTCCGAGCTTTTGCGCATGGGCCGGGGCAAGGGTTGGACCACTTCGACCGCGATCGCGGGCTTCGTCTATCCGTATTTCGAACGGCTGGTCTGGCAGCGATTCGGGCCGGGGATCGCCGCCGGCGAATGGGACGTCGTGCACCGGATCACCCCGCTCACGCCCACGACCGTCAGTCCCATCGCCGCCAGGGTCGCCGGCGCCGGGGTGCCGTTCGTGATGGGACCGCTCAACGGCGGCGTCCCCTGGCCGTCGGGCTTCGACGCGGAGCGGCGGCGCGAGCGGGAATGGCTCTCCTACGTGCGCGGCGCCTACAGGCTGGTGCCGGGGCGCACGCGGATGCTGCGGGCTGCGGCGGCGATCCTCGCCGGGTCGCGCCATACCGCGCGCGAGATCCCCGCCTGGGCACGAGATCGCGTGGTCTACCTGCCGGAGAATGCGATCGACCCCGCGCGCTTCCCCGCGGCCTCCCCGCAGGACGTGTCGGGCCCCTTGCGCGGCGTGTTCGTCGGCCGGCTCGTGCCCTACAAGGGGCCGGACATGGCGCTCGAGGCGGTTCTACCGCTCCTCCGCGCGTCCAGCATGACCTTCGACGTGGTCGGCGACGGGCCGATGATGGGCGAGCTCCGGGCGATGGCGTCGCGCGAGGGGGTCGAGCAGTCCATCACCTTCCACGGCAACGTCCCGCATGCCCGAGTGGGCGAGATCCTCTCGCGATCGAACCTCCTTGTCTTTCCCTCGATCCGCGAGTTCGGCGGCGGCGTCGTGCTCGAGGCGATGGCCACCGGCGTCGTCCCCCTCGTCGTCGACTATGCCGGCCCGGGCGAACTGGTGACGCCTGGGACCGGCTTCACCGTCCCGATCGGTCCGCGCGAGACGATCGTCGCCGCGCTTCGCGATCGCCTGATGTCCGTCGCCGCCGATCCCTCGGAGCTTCCGGGCCTTGGCCGCGCGGCGGAGAATCGTGCCCGCACCCTCTTCACGTGGGACGCCAAGGCCGCCCAGATCGCGCAGGTCTGGGATTGGGTCGCGGGCCGCCGTTGCAACCGACCGTCCTTCTTCTGAGGCGCCGGATGCTGCCGCCTCGGTCGTCCGTGGTCCTGCGCCCGCCAGCCCTCCCGCGCCTTCCGCCGGCGGGGAAGGCGGACAGGACCCGCGCCGGGGGGGCGAACCGGCGCTCTGGTGTTCTCCCTCGTCCCGCGACAGGAAAGACCGGAACCCTGAATTGGAAGGCCAGCCCATGCAGATCGAGACCACCGACCTCCCGGGGGTGCTGATCGTGACGCCGCGCCGGTTCGGCGACGAGCGCGGCTTCTTCGCCGAGGCCTGGAACGCGCGCACTTTCGCCGAGGCGGGGATCGGGGCCGCTTTCGTCCAGGACAACCATTCGCTGTCCGAGCGAGCCGGCACGTTGCGCGGCCTGCATTTCCAAAGGCCGCCGCACGCGCAGGGCAAGATCGTGCGCTGCGGTCGCGGCGCGCTCTTCGACGTGGCGGTCGACATCCGCGAGGGCAGTCCGAGCTACGGCCGCTGGGCCGGGGCCGAGCTCTCGGCAGCGAATGGCCGCCAGATGTGGGTTCCCCCCGGCTTCGCGCACGGGTTCCTGACGCTCGAGGACGCCACAGAGATCATCTACAAGTGCACCGATTTCTACGCCCCGGCGAGCGAGGGCACGATCAGGTGGGACAGCTGCGGCATCGACTGGCCCCCGGCCGCCGCGCGAAACGGTGCCCCGATCCTGAGCGACAAGGACGCCGCCGCGCCGCCCTTCGAGGCATTCGCGACGCCCTTTCGACCCGGGTCCATCCCGGCTTAGGCATGTGACCACGCGCAGTCTTCCCCATGGCAGACGGATGTGGTGTAGGAAATTTCCTACCCGAGACCGCCCCAGAAGCGAGAGCCGATGATCATCGACGGACGCTCTGCGGACGCCCCCGCGTCCCTCGACTACGACGTCCTGATCGTCGGCAGCGGTCCCGCCGGCGTCACCCTGGCCCATGAGCTCGGAGGAACCGGGCTGAGGATCGCCGTCGTCGAGGGCGGCGGCGAAGCGTTCGAGTCCGAGAACCAGGAGCTGTACGACGGCGCGGTGAGCGGCCTCGAAGAGGTCGACCTGACGGCGATAAGGCTTCGGATGCTCGGCGGCACGTCGAACCATTGGGGCGGCCGGTGCCTGCCGCTCGACCCGATCGACTTCGCGCGACGGCCGCCCGGCGGCATGACCGGCTGGCCGTTTTCGCGCGAGGCGCTCGATCCGTTCTACGCCCGCGCCCACGACTATCTCGAGATCGGCGCCTACGAGTACGGCGTCTCGATCCCTCAGGGGGTCACGGAGAACGACCTGCTGCTCGCGGGCGATGACACGGTCGAGAACGCGGTGCTGCGCTTCAGCACCAACCCGCCCACCAATTTCGGCGAGAGCTACCGCGCCTTCCTCGCCGGGTCGGATGAGGTACATCTCTGGCTCTGGACCAACCTCGTCGGCCTCGACATCTCGCCGGAGGGAACGGTCGAGGCGGTGCGGACGCGGACCCTCTCGGGTGAGGAACGCAGCTTCACCGCAGGGGCGGTCGTTCTGGCCTGCGGCGCGGTCGAGAACGCCCGGCAGATGCTCCTCGCAAACGCCGCCAACGGATCGTCCTTCGGCGCCGCAGGCGATCTGATCGGCGCCTGTTACATGGACCACCCGACCGGCGGCTCCGCATTCCTCTGGCCGCGCGAGCCGCTGCCGCGGAAGGCGAACTGGTCGGAGGATCTGACCGCTCCGGACGGTACCGCCGTGGGTTACGTCTGGCGCCTGCACGATGCCGTGCTCGAGCGCGAGGGCTTGCTCAACGCGCAGTTCTACCTGATCCCGTATTCCTCAGATACGGCGGCGCGGCAGCGCGAGCGCGACGCCAACTCCGGGATGCAGGGGCTTAAATCGCTCGCCAAATGGACGCTGGGCCGCGAGGGGCGGAACTTCTCGCTCGGCCGCAGCTACTGCAATTTCATCCAGAACGCCGATGCGCTGGTGGCGCAGACGGTCTTCCCCCGTGGCAGTGTCGACCGGGTCCTTCTCAAGTACGAAACCGAGCAGCAGCCGTCGCGCGACAGCCGCGTGCGGCTCACGGAGGCGACCGACACGCTCGGCCTGGCGCTCCCCGAATTGCACTGGTCGCCCACCGAGGACGACAAGCGGAGCCTGGTGCGAACCACCGAACTCATCGGCCAGGCTGTGGGCGCCGCCGATCTCGGCCGGCTCGAGTTCGAGGAGGGGGTCGAGGAGCGATACTGGAACTTCACCACCTCATGGCACCAGCTGGGCACCACGCGGATGGCCGAGGGGCCCTCGGACGGCGTCGTCGACCCGGACTGCCGGGTCCACGGGACGCGCAACCTTTACATGGCCGGTGGCAGCGTGATGCCGACGGCGGGCAGGGCCAATCCGACGCTGACGATCACCGCTCTCGCGATCCGCCTCGCCGACCACATCAAGTCCGAACGGGGGGCGTGATGACGACGCGACGGACACTTCTCGCGGCGGGCGGCGGCTTGGTGGCGCTGGGGCTCGCCGGCATGGGCGGCAGCCTCGTCTGGTGCAACCGCGCCAGCCTCGCGGCGCTGCCGCTCGATCGGCTCGATGTGGCGCTCGCCGACATGCCCTGGGCGGCACGGATCGGCCGCGCCTACCGCGAGGCCGAGGGCATAGCGGACATTGAGGCTGCGTTCCTCGGCCGCCCGGCGCTGGCTAGGGCGACGCTCATCGACTGCGACTCCACCCGGCGCACGGCGCTGCGGACGGCCTTCCGCGAGGGCTTCCGGTCGGGCGACGTCGTCACCCTCGACCGCGTCTTGGTCAGCCGCGCCGAAGGGGTGGTGGCGGCGCTGCGGGCGGCCTGACAGGAACCGGCCGCGACATCTCAGGTCGGCTGCGCCCAGATCTCGCGGGTGACGGGGAAGCGCTCGGCGCAGACGGCGTAGGTGTCGGCGAAGACCTGCTGGACGGCACGCACCGTCTCCGGGGCGAGCGCGCCGCCGCGGGCGCTGACGTTCACCTTGTTGGCGACGAAGTCGAGGTCTGGTTGCACCCCGAAAAAGGCGCTGAGACGGCGTACTTCCCCTTCCGTGAAAATCGTCTCGTAGAAGCCGAAGAACACCTCGTCCGACGCAAAGACGGCGTCGATCGCGGCGAGCGTCCGGGCATAGTCGCCGCGCAGCCGCGCCTCTTCCCCCGCGACGTAGCGGCGGAGTGCCGCGTCGTCGTCGAGACGGATGTCGACCCCCTCGCGATTGCGTCGGTCACGCTTGTGCATACGGACCGCGGAATGGCTGCGCTCGACGGGGTCCCGCATCAGGAAAATCGCACGGACCGTGGCGCCGCGCGCCTCCATGCCCGCGCGGATCTCGCGCAGCGCCTCCGCGGGAAGCGCCCCGTAGCTCGGGGTGATGTCGCCGGTGAGGCGGATGCCCGGCCGCTGCAGCAGGCCCGCGAAGTAGTCGAAGTAGCTTTCGGGGGCTTGGCAGAAGCGCCGTCGCAGCCGGTCCCCCTCGATGCTGCGGCCGAGTGCCAGCCGGGCCAGCGACTTCGCCCGTGCGGCAGGTGTGAGCGGCGAGAAGTAGCCGAGCTCGGGCACCCGCAGCACGTCCCAGATGTGGTATTCCTTGATCGCGCCGAGCGACGCCTCGGGGTAGTGCCGCAGATAGCGGTGCACCCAGCTCGTCGCCGCCTTTTGCGCCCCGAGGCCGAGCACGAAGGTCCGCGGAAGCTCGTTCATCGGCGATCCCATCCAAACTGCGCTCGCGCCGCCCGGCAGCCGCGCCCCGGGAAGAGGTGACGGGGCGGGGTCACTCCTTGGCAGGCGTGAGACGGCGGGGCCATGCGGCCAATCATCGGTCTCGTGCCGGAAGCGTGTCAGGCGGCGGTGCCCGAGGCGGGGCGGAAGCGGGCGGCCCGCTCGGCCTCGATCTCGGCCACGGCGCGCGCCTTGCCCTTGAGGAGGGCGCGACGCTGATAGGCGCGGATGAAGGCACGCAGCTCGGCATCGGGGTGGCGCGGGGCGCGGCGCATCCAAGCCCCGAAATAGCCCGCCAGCATGGAAAGCCCTCCCGCGACGTAGGGCGGGTGCGCCATGCGGAAGACGGCGGTTGCCGTGAAATAGAGCGGGTCCGACCCCATGTAGTACTGACCGAAGCCGTGCCGCCTCCGGCCGACGTGAACGCTCTTCTGGCTCGAGCCCATTGGCCGCAGATGCTCGAAGCGGAGGTCGGGATCATCCCACGAGACGGCGATCCAGCCCATCTGCCGCGCGGTGTGGCAGTCGATCGCGTCCCACATCACCTCCCGCACGAAGCCGCCGATCTGGGCGAAGCACGCCGTCCGGTAGAACTTGGTCATGCCGACCGACATTTCGTCGCCGCATTTCTCTGACACGAGGCGATTGCCCACCCGCATGTAGGGCTTGCCCGAGCAGGTGCCGATGCGCCCATCGGCCTCCATCCGGAGCATCAGCCCCTCGAAGTAGCCGGAGGGCAGATCGAGATCGAGGTCCAGCTTGCAGAGGTAGGCATAATCCTGCAGCCGCACCCGTTCGAGCCCGTGGTAGAACGCTTCAATCACGCCCGGGCCGACGGCACGGGCGCCGCGGTCGGGCTTCGCCACGACCTCGATCCAGTCATGGCGCGCGGCGTAGTCGGCGAGGATGTCGGGCGTGGCATCGGTCGATCCGTCGTCGACGATCACCCAGCGCGTCGGCCGCACCGTCTGCGCGACGACGCTGTCGAGGGTGCGACGCATGTAGGCGGCCTCGTCGCGGCAGGGGGAAATCAGGACGTAGCTGCGATCGGGCATCGCGGGCCTTCTGGCTAGGGTCGTTTTCTGCTCCCTACACGCCGGCGCACCCGCGACGCGAGCCCCCACAGCGGTCGGAAGATAAACTACCGGTTGCAACAAGCAGGCGCGGTCTAGCCTAAAAATGGTTTAGGAACAGTCTATTATTCACGGAAAACCTCGGCCATACTGAACTCTGTTGGTAATGGTGAACGGGAGTTCCGGAATGAATACTGCAGATAGGGCGTCCTTGCGGCGCCGTTTTGCCTGCGCGGCGGCCATCGCCGGCGCAGCTACCGTGTTCGCGGCGGGCGGAGCGCAGGCCGCGGTGATGAACTTCGATGGACAGCAGATTCGTGTGACCGAATTTCTCGGCGATGCGACCCTGCCCACTGCCGAGGAGGTCGTTCTCGTCGACGAGAGTGTCGAGCTTTCGGATTTCGGGTCCGGCAGTGGCGGCTTCCTGAGCTTCGACATCGACATCGGGGCATCCACGATCGAGTTCGTCTCGAACGACGACATTCCGCAGGCTCCGGGAACCTTCGGTTTCACCTTCGCCGACGACATGGACGCGATCATGCGCATCCTGACGGCGTCGGTCACCTCGTCCGAGGGCTACACGGGCCTCGTTCAAGACAGCGTCCGCGTCGTCGACGGCGGGAACGGAATCGTCGTCGATTTCGAGAGCGTCGGAATCGCCGCCGATTCGCGCCTGCAGATCGACGTGGCCTTCGCCGAGCCGCCGTCGGGGGTGATACCGCTACCCGCGACGTTGCCGCTTGCGCTGGGCGGGTTCGCGCTTCTCGCCGGGCTAGGGCGTCGGCGAGGCTGACGGGAGAAGTTCGGCCAGGACCCGGTCGAGCC
Organism: uncultured Rhodobacterales bacterium; assembly: GCA_964392825.1. Taxonomy (GTDB): domain Bacteria; phylum Pseudomonadota; class Alphaproteobacteria; order Rhodobacterales; family Rhodobacteraceae; genus Roseitranquillus. The sequence continues at coordinate 56,710 of CAYMRW010000001.1, read as the reverse complement.
CGGCCCGCCAGTCGGGCCGGGCAAGGCCGAACGCGTCCATGGTCGAAGCGCATCCGAGGCGGGAGTTCCGCGGGCGCGGCGCCTGCGTCGGGTAGTCCTCTGTCGGGATGTCCTCGACCGCCGCGGTGAGTCCGGCGCGGTCGAGGATCGTCCGCGCGAAGTCGGCCCAGCTGACGTCGGGAGTACCCGCGAAATGGTAGGTGCCGGACATCTCCGGCGCCCCGGCCAGCGTCCGGGCGACGGCGGTGCACGCCGCCGCGATTGCGTCCGCCGGGGTCGGACCGCCGATCTGGTCGGCCACGATCCTGAGGCTGTCGCGCTCGGCGCCCAGGCGCATCATGGTCTTCACGAAGTTCGCCCCATGCGCGGAGAACACCCAAGAGGTGCGCAGGATCGCGTACGGCCCGCCGGCGGCGCGCACCGCCTCCTCTCCCGCGACCTTGGACGCCCCATACACGCCGAGCGGGCAGGTCGGATCGCCGGGAGCCCAGGGCCGTTCGCCCGTGCCGTCGAAGACGTAGTCGGTCGAGATGTGCACGAGCGGCAGGCCGCGTTCGGCGCAGGCGCGTGCGATCGCCGCAGGTGCGTCGGCGTTGACGGCAAAGGCGGCGTCTCGGTTCTTCTCAGCGGCGTCGACCCCGGTCCACGCGGCGGCGTTGATGACCGCCTGGGCGTCGTTGACCGCGACCGCGCGGGCGCAGGCCTCGGGATCCGCGAGGTCGGCGTGCTCGCGCCCCAGCCGCGTCGCCTCAAGCGACGCCCGACCGATCTCGGTCGCTACCTGACCCGTCCGCCCGAACACCAGCAGTTTCATCTTTCCTCCACTCTTCGGGCGGTGGCGATCGTGCTAGCCGAACGCCCGCGCGGCGGGAAGGCTCCCGCCCCCGTTGCGCGTGGCGGTCGCGCGTGAACGGCGGGGACTCGCCTCGGGGCGCGGTTTGCGCCACGCTCCGCGCGCATCGCCGTCCTCAAGAGCGCTACCAAATGGGTTTCGTTGCGTATTCTCGGCTTCCCTCACGGCGCCTCCGCCGTGCGAAGCGCTATGCCGCCAAGCCCGCCCGGTCGATCCCCGACCCGTGAATAAGGGTTTACCCATGAAGATCCCGAGAAACCTGCAGCCCTACGTCTTTCGCATGCTCCAGGTCGGGTTTCCGTTTCGCCGCCTGCGCGAGGTGGAACAGCGACGGGTGATCAGAGAGGCTGCGTTGTTCTCCGGCGACATCCCGCCGCGGCGAAGGTCTCCCGCGATCGGACGGGTGGCGGGTGCCAGCCCCGGCACGCCGCGGAACTTCGTCTGCTCGGAGGACTACGCCCATGCGCGGACCCTGCGCGAGACCTACGAGGGCGTTCGATACACGCCCGAAGGCTTCGGCTGGTATCGCGGACGCCTCGACGAGCGACTGTCGGTGCGCGAGGTGCGCCGCCTCGGCCCGCTTCTGCAACGGCCGCGCCGGCCCGGGCTTCAGCTTGCGACGGGCACCTTGATCCAGGCCGAATCGCCCAACACCTACGGCGACTGGGTTTGCGAACAGATCAAATGCCTGGCGCTGGCGCCGGATTGTCCGCGCCCGGTCGTTCTGCCGCAATTCCTTGCCCGCCGCGGTTACGTCGCCGGCGAACTCGACCGGCTGGGGATCGAGTACGTTGCGGCAGATGGGGCGGTGCAGATCGAGCAGGCCTGCGTGCTGCGCAAGCCAACGCCGCGCACGTTCTGGCACGCGCACGAGGTGGCGGCATACCGTGCGCTGTTCGGGCTCGATCCGGAGCCGCCGCGGCCCGGCTCGCTCCTCTACCTCTCGCGCGAAGGAGTGCGAAGCGAGCAGGTGCGGGCGGCGCGGGACTATCGCAGCCCGGTGATCGCGGAGGCGGTACGGGCTCTGGGCGGCACGGTCGTCGAGACGGCCGAGATGGGCTTCGACGACTTCACCGCGCTCGCCGGCGAGGCAGAAACGGTGATCGCTGACCACGGCGCGGCAATGTTCAACATCATGCAGTGGCGGCCTCGCCGGGTGATCGAGATGGTCACCGATACCTGGTGGAGCCCCTGTTTCGTGTTTCTCAGCGTGGCCTGCGGCACACGCGATCATGTGGTCCTGCGCGCCGCCGCCGGATCCGGGGACGAACTCAAGGCGCGGGTGACCGAGGCGGTGACGCAGCCCGAGCGTTCGATGCAGGCATAAGCCTATACCCGCACCCCGGCTCCGAGCGTTTCTTGCGTCGGCGTCGCATCACGGCCGGTCGTCTGCAGTCGCCGAGCGGCTCGTCGGCGGACGCGCAGCAGCCCCGGCGGTTGGCCCGCTCGGCCTGGCCTTTGCCCCACTGCCCAAGGACCTGCGCGGCCAGCCCGGTAGCGGCATCCGCCTCACACGGTCGTCTCTGCGAGCAACCGGGCACCCGTGAGTTGGCCGGGGAACGAATGGGTTCACCGACAGCTAGGCAGCGGCCCCCGCCCCAACCACCCGTGCTACTTCAAGAACGCGCTGTGCTTGTCATCGAGGCGCCGCTGGAAGCGGCGTTGCAGACCTCCCAGCCGAAGCCGCTTGGCGAGGCCATAGACGAAGGGGTCGGCGACGCCATAGCGAGCGATCCGCATGCGCCATACGCCGATGCGATTGACCATCCTCAGCCGCAGTCGCTCCGTCGGACCGGGTAGTATTACGGGATGGCCGCTCGGAGCGTATCCGCGCGCGGCCAGAAGCCGTCCTACCCGATGCTCCACGAGGGCGATGTCGCGGGGACGCATTCTGCGCCGCCACTGTTCGGCCATCGCGGGATCGATATCGGAGTATGTGGACGTGCGAACGTAGTCCATCATCGCCGGGTGATAGGCGAGGCCCAGGAATGCGCAAAGACGAGTGAGCTCGGGGATCGGGTCACGCACCAGATCCTCGTAGCGGATCCGGTGAACGGCAGGGGCGAGGTCTGCGTGCCGATCCCAAGCCTCCTCCGTACGGATCCAATGGCGGACGCCGTGCCAAGGCGTGCCGGCCCAGCCCATGCCGATCGAAGATCGGGCGACGTCGCGAGGGTCCCGCAGCAGATGGATGATCCGCGCGTCCGGCCGAAGATCCAAGAGCCGTCCGAGCTCGCGATGCAGCACGAGCACGACCGGCCCCTGCCAGTCGCCCCGGTGCTCTGCCAGCATCGCCTCGAACGCTGCCCGTCCACCGCGCGCCGAGGGCACGGATAGCCCGCTCGCCCGAAAAATTCGATCGTCGGCCAGTGCTTGAGCATCGAGCCGCAGCCCGTCAGGCCCCGGCCGGAGATGGTCGAGCAGGAAGTCGTTCTCGTGCGCCGAATGGATTTCCGGATGGGCTCCGAGAATCAGCCGGACGAGCGTTGTGCCAGAGCGCAGCGCTCCATAGAGCGCAAAGATCGGAGGGGAATCTGCAGGCGAAGACATCACGACCTCGTACTGTTCACGTTCACCAAAATAGCGAAACCCACCGACGAGGTTCGGGTCGCCAGGGACCGGACGGAGGAGGCCGACCGCCAAGCCTTGCGGTATCAGCTTCGACAGGGTCGAGACAGATGTGCAGACTGGTTAACCGCGCGACCGGAACGGCGGCGCGGGAATCTTCTTATGAGGCCGCGAGGGACCCCCGCGCGACCTTCGAGGTTCGGTTCCGATGCGGAGCGGCGAGGCGGCGGGAGCGACGCTGTGGATCCCGCCGATACTAGGTTGAAGACCCGGGCAGCGCGAAGGGTCGTCGTGCCCGCCCGCCGCAGGTCGGGCACGGTGACGTCGGCTATCCCGTTGCCATCAGGGCATGCCGGCATCCGCGGCGGCAATCCGGCATCCCCCTGGGACGGCCCACCCCGGACCGTGATCCAGGGGCCGGCGTGGGTCAGCCCGTCCCGAGCCTTCGTCCGACGCCTTCGCGTGCGAGCAGCGGGCGCCACCAGTCCTCTCGCGCGAGGTACCAGTCGACGGTGCGGGCGAGACCCTCCTCGACGGTGACCGACGGGCGCCAGCCGAGTTCGTCGCGGATGCGGGAAGGATCGATTGCGTAGCGCAGGTCGTGGCCCGGGCGGTCGGCGACGAACTCGATCAGCCGTTCGTACGGGGCGGCAGCGGGGCGGCGGACGTCCAGCAGACGGCAGATCACGCGCACGAGATCGATGTTCGCCATCTCGTTCTCGCCGCCGATGTTGTAGCTGCGCCCGACGCGGCCGTTCTGGAGAACCGCCAGCAAGGCGTCTGCGTGGTCCTCGACATAGAGCCAGTCGCGCACGTTCGCCCCCGCCCCGTAGATCGGGATCGGCCGGCCATGAAGCGCGTTCAGGATCACCACCGGAACGAGCTTCTCGGGGAAGTGGAAGGGTCCGTAATTGTTCGAGCAGTTGGTGAGGAGAACGGGCAGGCCGTAGGTCTCGTGCCAGGCCCGCACCAGGTGATCCGAGCCGGCCTTCGAGGCCGAATAGGGGCTGCGCGGGTCGTAAGGCGTGTCCTCGGTAAAGCGGCCGGTCTCGCCGAGGCTGCCGTAGACCTCGTCGGTCGAGACGTGGTGGAAGCGGAAGCTGCCGGGACGTCCACGCTTCTGCCAGTCGCTGCGCGCGGCCTCGAGCAAGTTGGAGGTGCCCGTGACATTTGTCTCGACGAAGGTGAGCGGGCCGTCGATCGAGCGGTCGACATGGCTCTCCGCGGCAAGGTGCATCACCGCGTCCGGGGCATGGGCGCGGAACACGCGGTCGAGCGCCGCGCGGTCGCGGATGTCGGCGTGCTCGAAGGCGTAGAGCGGGCTGTCGGCCACCTCGGCCACGTTGCGGGGATCGGCGGCATAGGTCAGCGCGTCGAGATTGACGACCGCGTGCCCGCGCGCGACCGCAAGGCGCACAACCGCCGAGCCGATGAATCCAGCGCCCCCGGTCACCAGTATCTTCATGCGGCCCGTCTCCTGTGCGTCTTCGACCGGGCTCTAGCAGGCGTGCGCGGCACTGTCCCCCGCCTTCGCCCTGGAGGTGAAGCGCGGGCGAAGGCCTGTATCAGGCCGTCCGTCCGTCGATGCCCGCGTCGAAGAAGTGGGTGATGCGCTGGCGTCGAAGCTCGGGCTCCATCGCCGGATCGAACTCGGCCTTCCGCGCCTCGATCAGGGGGCGCCAGGGAAATGCGGCGTTGCGCGCCGCGAGGCGTGCCACGTGGTCGCCGAGTTCGGCCACCTTGCGCGAAGGCGCGCCGGCGGCGACGCAATCACCCTCGATGTCGCGGCTGACGACCGAGCCCGCGGCGATGATCGTGTTGCTGCCGATGGTCACGTTTGGCAGCACGATCGCGCCATAGCCGATGAAGACATTGTCGCCGATGCGGATCGGGCCGACGCTGTCGAGCCTGAGGCCGAAGGCGCGGTTGATCATGTTCACGCTGCCGTCGTGGCAGGCAAGGAAGGCGCCTGCTATGCGGACGTTGCTGCCGATGCTGATGAGTTCGGGATCGCCGAAATGCGTGTCCGGGCTCATCGCGCAGTTCTCGCCGAAGGCGTGGAAGCGGCCATGCCGGCGCAGGTACTCCGTCCAGTCCTCGAGGTTCGGGCGGCCGAGGCGGCGCCAGAGCCCGACGAACCGGCCATGCTCGAGGGCCTGATGGCGGAAGAGTCTTTTCAGAAAGCGTTTCATGGTGCGCAATCGTCTCTGCCGGAACACTGACGGCCACGCTTCCGCGGCCCTCAGGCGCACTAGCACCCTGAAGCCTCCGGTCCCTAACTGAAGGTACGAACAGGCTTAATGCGCACTTGACGGGAGTGAGGACGCGTCGGCTGCGGAACGCCCCGTATCGGCACGCTGCCGAAATCGCCCCAGCCCGAAGAATCCGCCGAGCACCACGGCGAGCAGGGGCAGCGCCGCGGGTGCCGGGATCGGCGCCGGGGCCACGATCCGGCCGTCGACGCCGCTGCTCGAGCCGCCGCCCGCGACGCATTCGGAGAGAACGTCGTTGTAGAAGCAGAAGCCCGAGGCGCGGCCGGTGTCGAAGTCCAGGCTGAAACCGTCCAGGGTGATCAAGTCGTTCTCGGAAACGGCTGCGGAGAACGAGATCGACCCGGCGAGGCCGCCCCCCGCGGTCAGGGCGAGCCCCGACACCGCGGCGACGTCCCCGGGGCCGAACGCGAACACATGGGTAACCGGCTGCGCGGGCAGGAACCCCCCCATGCCGTCGTCGTACGAGACCGTCCCCTGGCTCGCCACACGCACGGACAGCGCGTCGATGTCGCCTGGGCCGCTCACAGTGCCGTCGAAGGCGACGAAGCCCCGGCCCGAGAACGGCGACCCGAGGTCCGGATCGATCCGGAACGGCACGGTCGCGGCGCTTGCGGACACCGCTGCGGCCAGCAGCGCGACGAGTGCCGCTGAAGCCACTCCCGCGCGGCGCCCGGCGATACGGCAAAGCGACAGGCGTCCGTTCGGGGCGTCGAAGATCGCCACTGGAAAACCCCTTTCCCCACGAAGCGTTAAGCGCCTTCACGATACGCCTTGATCTTGAGTCGTTCAACGAACTCGTTGGCGGGGGCATGCCTGACGAAGACGCCCGTTGCCTTCGCCAGCAGTCGCCCGCATGTGAAAAAGCAAGACATCCCGAAGGCAATCGTCATGCCCGAACCCGGCTACCTGTTCCTCATCGGCGCCCCGAAATGCGGAACGTCGAGCCTTTCGATCTGGCTCAAGCGCCAGCCGGGCGTGGTTCTGTCCCGCCCCAAGGAGCCCTGCCACTTCACCGATTTCGGAGCCCATCGGTGGACCGGGCCCGGCACACAGAACTTTCACCAGCGCTGGCTCACCGAATGGGACGCCTACGACGCGCTGTTCCCGCACGAGGGGGAGGTGCGCTGGCGCGTGGATGCCTCGACCGACTACCTGTGGAACGAGCCCGCGGCGGACCGGATCGCGGCCTTCGCGCGCCATCACGAGGTCCGGGTGGCGGTGATCCTACGCGATCCGGTCGAGCGCGCCATCTCCGAGCATCAGCACCTTCTGCGCGACGGTTACACGAAAGAAAGCCTCGCCGATGCCCTCGCCGCCGAAGAAGACCGCAAGGCGCAACGCATGCATCCGCTCTTCTACCACGTCACCCGGAGCCGGTATCACGACGCGGTCGCTCGCTACCGCGAACGGTTCGGAGGAGACCTGCTGGTCTTGGACTACCACGAGCTCAAGGCCGACCAGGACGCGGTGCTCGAACGGCTCGCGGGCCTGGTCGGGCTCGAGGTACGCCCGGACGTGCAGCTCGAGACCCGCAACGCAGGCACGGTCTATCGCAGCTCGCTGCTCCGCGGACTGATCCGCAGCCGCCGCAACACGCGCTTGGCCCGCGCCATCGTGCCGCGCAAACTGCGCGCCTCGATACGTGGCGCGGTGCAGGATGCGGCGACCTACCGCTACCGCGCTGCGCCCGACGAAATCGCCGAGCTGCTGCGCCGCCTCGACGACGACATCGCCGCCTGTCGCGCGGACCCATTCATCCCGACGGCCAACTGGTCGCTCGCCCTCGCCGCGGCGCCGCAGGCGGAGGACTGATTGCCGATGCGATGGCGTCGCGCGTCGCGTCAGGATGTCGGGGCGATGACCGACCGAATTCGGGAACGCCTTGTCGTCCCTCGCTCGCGGCACCGCCGCTGCCGGGCAGATGGTGGACGGACTGAACCTCGAGGGCCGCCACTCTGCGTAGACTGCCGGGCGGATCGAGAGCGGCGCGTCGACGCTCAGTCTTCCGGGCGGGCCGCGAACAGGCGGTGAAGCTTCGCTGCCTCACCGGCGAGATCGAACTCCGCGACGACCTTCTCGCGTCCGGCCTCGCCCATGCGGCGGCGAAGATCGGGCTCGGCGAGCAGATCGGACAGCGCGCGAGCGAGCGAGGCCGCATCGCCCGGTGGCACGAGGCGCCCCGCCACGCCCTCGTCCACGAGCTCGGGGATGCCGGCTATGCGCGTCGCGACCACCGGCAGGCGGGCGGCCATGGCCTCCATCAGCACCACCGGAACACCTTCGGCGAAGGACGGCAGCACGAAGAGGTCGGCGCGGGCGAGCTCGTCCGCCACCTCGTCCTGGCTGAGGTATCCCGGGAAACGTACCGCCCCCCCGAGGCCGAGCTCGCGGGCGAGTGCCTCGATCCGGGCGCGCTCGGGTCCGTCGCCGATGAGCGTGAGATGCGCCTCGGGATGCGCTTCGAGCGTCTCGGCGAAGGCGCGCAGCAGCACCGGCACACCCTTCACCGCCGCGAGCCGGCCGACGAAGAGGAGGCGCTTGCCGGGCCGCTCGCGTGGGCCGCGGTCGTAGCGGGCCGGATCGACGCCGCAATGGACGATGTGCAATTTCCCCCAGTGCACGGGATCGGAGAAGATCATGCCCTGGCTGCGGCAGAAATGGCTGATGCAGGCCACGAACCGGGCGCGTGCGATCTTCTCGTCGATGCGCCAGTGCGGCACCTCGAAGAAGATCGCGGGCCCGTGCATCGTGTAGCTAAAGGGTATGCCGGACGCCTTGCTCGTCAGCATCGCGACCGAACCGGACGAATTCCCGAAGTGGTTGTGCAGGTGCGTGACGCCCCGTGATCGAAGGTGCCGCGCGAGGACCAGCGCCTCGGCGAGGTAGAAGAACTGCCACAGCAAGGCCTTCGCTCCCGGTGGCCGGGTGCGCCAGGCCAGGGCCAGGGCACCGGGAAGACGTCCCCGGCGCAGCGCATCGAACGTCGCCCCGGCGAGCGTCGGCGGGCTCTTCACCGCGTCGAGTACGTAGTAGGTGCTCTCTACCGCGGCCCGCTCGGCCGGACCGCGGTGGTGCTCAGACGCGGTGCGGCGAACCGAGCAGGTCATGACCTCGAGCCCCCGCGCGCGGAGGGCCTCGACCTCGCGCAGGATGAAGGTATGCGACACGGCGGGATACTCGCCGGTGAGATAGGCGACGCGCGGGGCGAGATCGGTCATCTGGATTCGGAACTCAGCTCGCGGCAGCATCGAAGCGCGGGAGCCGTTCGGCCCGGCGGTCGCATCCTGCCGAGGCGAGCGGCGCAAGTAAAGTCAAGCTCAGGTTGAGGTGTCGTCGGGCTCGACCGCACCCTGCGACGGCCTGCCGGTACGAAGGCGGGCGAAGAAGTCGTCGATTGCGACCTTGCCCGAGATCGCGGCCTCATAGGCCGGCGACCCGGGCTTCGGCGCGAAGCGGCGTGCGGTGTCGGGGGGCGTGGCATAGACCTCCTGCAGAGGGTCGAGGTCGTAGCGCGCGCCATTCCAGGTGACCAACCAGAGGATGGTGTCGTCGAGCGGACCGCCGGCGCCGCCGGTGCGGGCGGGCGTGTAGGTCAGGTTGTTGTCCAGGACCACGTAGGCCGCCCAGTCGAGGGCCGTCGGTTCGACCGGGACGCTGAACCTATCCTCCTCGTTCTCGGGGGAGCGGAGGTCGGCGAAGGTGATGTTGTAGAGCTCGAAGCCGTGGTCGAGAACCTCGGGCCGGAAGGTCCGGGGGTCGAACGGGTCCTCGACGTCGCGAACCCATGTGTCGACCGTCCGGCCCATGGCGGGGGAATCGGGGATCACGCTGATGGTGTTGCGGATCACGATGCCCGTCGCGTCGCCCATCGCCCACATGGCCGAGCCGCCCGCCTGCAGCTGCACCTCGTAGATCTTGTCATAGAGGAAGAGTTTGGGCATCACCCTTTGCCCGTCATCGGGATCGCCGATGCTGTAGCCCGCGACCACGGGATGGACGACCTGCCCGTTCTCGCCGCGGATGCGGTCGAAATTGGCGCGGTAGATTCGATCGTCAGGGGGGGCCTCGATGGCATGGCGCAAACAGGGCTGAACCGCGCCGAGCCAGCTGTTCGCGCTGCGCAGGTCGACGAGGTTGAAGACGACGGGCGCCGCGCCAGGCGTCGAGCACCTGTAGGGCCCGTGATCTGCGAAGAAGGCGGGTGCCCCTTCATCGTTGACGACCTGGTTCTTGTTGCGAGGGTCTCGCTTGCCTTCCCCGATCCGGGTCCGCGGATGCTGCTTGATCCAGAGGCCGCAATGGCCGACCCATTCGCTATCATCGTACCAGAAGATGCCGTAATCGTACCAATCGGCGAGGAACGTGTTGCCGATGACCGTATTGCTTCCGCGCGCCGCTCCCTGCTGCTGCGGCGGCGCCGAGACAAGCCCGTCAAATCCGGCGATGTGCACGTCCCAGACGGTCTTGTAGCGCCCCCATGACAGGTTGAGACCGTTCGGCGGCCTTCGGGCGATGCTGAACGGGTCGCTCGGGTCGTAGGGGCCGACGAGGTCGAAGCCCCAGTATGCACATTCGTTCTCGGGCCCGTCGGCCTCGCCGAACTGGATCGAGAGGCCAGACCACCCGTCGGGGTCGACCAGCCTTGGTGGCAGGCCCGCGCCGTAGGCGCCGATCTGCAGCCGGCCGATGCGGCCACGGGCCCTCGTGCTTTTGCCGCCGGTGACGTGGTTGTGGGTCTCGCCGCGGCGAAACAGGAACCGCGCCGGATGGTTCCGGCCGATGCTCTGCGCCCGCGCCGTGCCCCATGCCTCGTCGAAGGTGTTGCAGAGGGTCGCGCCTGGATAGGCCGAAGCGTCCCAGACGGGGTCCGAGGGATTGGAGGTATCGCCCCGCGCCGCGATCAGGAAGGTCTGACCACGGGCGAAGATGGCATCGGGATTGAGCAGCGTCACCTCACGCTCGGCCACGACCGGCTCGGCGTCAGGTGTGGTGCGCACCTCGCAGCGGACGAGGAAGCGCATCGACCTCTGCCGGGCGAAGGCTTCGGCCGCGGGCGCCCAGACATGCGCGACCCAGGGGCCATAAGCGACGTTCTTGTCGTTGCCGAGGAAGCGCCCGCCCGCGGGCACCGTGCCGTCCTCGACGAGCACCGTCTCGCCGGCCACCTCGTAGTAGCGGCCCCAGGGCAGGTCGTCGGTATCGTGCCTGGTGTACCAACCGGGGTCCGAAAACGACCACGTGTAGTGCAGATCCTTCCACGGCGCGAAATGCAGATCGTCCGAGGTGAAGCCCTCGGCCACGGCGCTGAAGACGAAGCCCCCCGGCGCCGTCGCTTCCGGCATGCCGCTCGGGCCCACGGCCCGGTTGGTCTCGATACGTACGGTCGGGGTGGCCATGCCTATCCCTGTTCTGCCGCGGCGCTCGCCCATCCGGGGCGGCGCCATGCCCCCGCTTATAGCGAGCGCGGCGGGCGGAAGGCCACAAACCTCCCGGAACCGGGGTCGCGAAGGCCGTTCGCTCAGTTTTCGGGTGGCGCCGCCCTGTAGGGGTGGGCCTCGGGAAGCGCCCCGGCGAGGCCCCATTTGTGAGCGAGGTAGCCCTCGGCGCGGGCACGGTCCTCTGCGGTAACCGGACCCATGACGAGGAGAAGCTCGGCCTGTTCGGATGTGGGACCGCCGGGATTTCCGAGCTGCAGATATGCGTCCGCGGGAAGAGCGACGCCGTTCGCACCCTTGGCGATACTAGTCGGCGACAGGGGAGCGCCGTCTTGCCACCATTCGGTTTCGGCATGGGTGCCATTCGCGGCATAGCGTGCCACCGAGAGTACCGGGCCCGAGGCGGGCCGGGTCCAGTACCGGTTTCCATTTCCGAACCACATGATCGAGTAGCCGGTCTGCAGGTTGATCGCCTCCCCGCCGGCGCCGGTGCCGTTGCGCAGGGCGAAGCACTCGTTGAAGCCGGCCGCGACGTGCGCTTGCGTGACCGCGAAGACCGTGACGCCGGGCATCCCCGGCAGGTCAGGAAGCGGCGGCCCGCCGCTCTTCAGCGCGCCGTTCGGCGGAAAGCGCAGGACCGGGCGGCCGGCGAGGGTCGCGGCGAGCGTAGGCCCCGGCGCACCCGGATGGGGCAGGGCATCGCGGCGATGACCGGATTTGTCGGCGATCTTCGTCACGGCGCCATCCTCGACCGTCACGGTCACCGGGTCCGAGGGATCATACCAGACCGTAAGGCCCGTAAGGCGGCTGGGCGTCCACGCAGTCGGAATCTCGACCGGCGCCTCGGGCACATCGAGCCCCTCGCTCGCCGCTTCGCGCGCGCCGGACCCGAGACTTGCCGTCTCGACGACGACGAGCCGTCGGCCCTCGTCGTCGGCACTGACGGTAAAGGCGGCGCCGTCGCCTTCGACGGCAACGCCATCGCGCAGCCATTTGTAGCCGAACGCCAACGGCGCGTCCGCAGCATTGAAGACCCAGAGTCCCGGTTCTGCGGAAAGCGTGGTGCCGGTGGCGGCGGTCCCGGCTATCCGCGGCGGCACCAGGCAAACCGGTCCGCCCGCGAGATCGGCGACCTGCACCGCGTAGTCACCGGCGTTCTCGGCAGGCGCGATCACGGTGACGGTCAGCGCGCCCATGGTCGTTCCCGTGACGAACTCGCCCGGCGCGCTGCCGTCGGCGATCTGGAGCTCGAGGACCTCGACGGAGACAGTGCCGCGGGCGGACGCCCCGCTTGTGCTGGCGGCGGTGTAGGACAGCGTCGCCATACCAGCATAGTTCGCCGGCGCGGTGTATATCAGCCGGTTCGCGGGGGTGATTACGACGGTTCCCTGGTCGGCCGTGGCGTTGGCGAGGGTCAGCGCAGCGCCGGCGGGGTCGATGTCGTTTTCGAGGACGTCGATCTCGACCGTCCCGCCGGCGATGACGACGGCGGCATCGGCGCCTGCGACCGGCGTCGACGGGCGCGGCCTGCGTTTCCCGATACCCAGGCCCCCGCGCCAGAACGGGCTCGAGCCGCCGACGAGGTTCATTCCACCGCCTCTCGCACGAGGAGCGCCGCGGTGGTGCCGGCCTTGCGGTAGCGCACCGAGACACCCGCTCCGAGGCGGATGCCGTCGCGCAATGTCAGCGCGATCCCGTCGTCCGCGTCGGGCTCCGTAGTCGTGGTGAGAAAGAGGCTGCCTTCGCGCGCCTGCCAGATCTCGTCGGTCGTCAGCGCCACCGGATCCGACCACTCGTTCGCGGCATCCCTGATCAGAGCCATCCGCACGTTCTCCTGCATGATTGAGGGCGGGACTGCACCGCCGCCGTCGGAGGCATCAAGTTTCGGCAGGGCATGTTTCCGTCCTGTGCACCCGGCGTGCGCTACCGCCGGCGCGGGCGGCGGCAACCGCCCTTGCACTCGGGGTTCGGTACGGGCATCCGACAACCGATTGTCAACTATGCCGTGGCATGGCCATCCCGATGGCCGCATGGCGCGGCCCTTTGGGGGTTCGGTGATCTCGGTCCGGCAGCAGGCCCTGCGTGTTCGGGGACTCTTCGAAGGCAAGCGGCTGCGGGCCCGGTCGCTCAGGGCGACGGGCCTCGTCATGGGCTCCCTCGTGGTCACCAAGAGCCTTCAGCTTGGCTCGAACCTGATCCTGACGCGGATCCTCTTTCCCGAGGCGTTTGGCCTGATGGCGCTCGTCGGCGTCTTCATTGCCGGCATCCAGCTCATCAGCGACATCGGCATCCGTCCCTCGCTGATCCGTTCGAGCCGCGGCGAGGATCCGGAGTTCCAGTCCACCGCCTGGACGCTGCAGGTGGTTCGGGGCGTCTGGATCACCGCTCTGGCGCTGCTGCTCGCGTGGCCCTACGCGCTGATCTACGACCAGCCGATACTGACCCCGCTCATCTCGGTGGTCGCCTTCTCGGCGCTCTTCACGGGCTTCGCCTCGATCCAGAACTCGGTGATGGCGCGGCAACTGATCCTCGGCAAGGTCGTGACCATGCAGATCATCGGGCGTCTCATCGACGTCATGGTGATGGTGGCCTTCGCGTGGTACTTCCAGTCGGTCTGGGGGCTCGCGATCGGCAATGTCGTCGGCGCCGCGGCATCCGCAGCTCTCAGCCACGTGATCCTGCCATCGCCGCATCACCGCTTCGCCTGGAACCGCTCGGTCCTGTCCGAGATCGTGACATTCGGCCGCTGGATCCTGCTCGCGACGCTATTCACCTTCCTCGGCACTCGCGGCCTGCAGGCGGTACGCGGCTACCTGATCGAGCTCGATACCCTGGCCTTCCTGCACATCGCGATGATGTTCTCGGTCATCATCGTCGAGGTCGTGCAGAAGGTGCTGGGCATCGTCGGCTTTCCCGTGATGTCCGAGGTGGTCCGCGACAACCCCGGCAGGGTCAAGGCCATGACGGCCAAGATCCGTACCCTGCAGACACTGATCTCCACGCCCGCCTTCCTCGCGATGGCGGCGCTGGCGCCGTGGGTCATAGGCTTCCTCTACGACGACCGCTACGCCCTGGTCGGGCCCTATCTCACGCTCATGGCGCTCGCCAACGCCCTCGCGGTGCTGCCGCTGGTTTACCAGAAGACGCTGCTCGCGCTCGGCGACAGCCGCTCCCATGCCTTCGTCACCGGCAGCGCCAGCGCGCTTCGGATCGCGGCGGTGTTCGTGGGGTTCTGGATCGCCGGCGTTCCGGGCATGCTGGTCGCCGACGGGCTCGCGCTGCTCGTTGTGTTCCTGTTCTCCGCAGCGATCGCGACGCGACGCGGCTATGCCACGTTGCGGGTCGATCTGCTGAACCTCGCTGCGATCGGCGCGGGCTACCTGATCCTCGTGCCGCCGTTGCTGCAGACGGGCTAGCGCGGGGCTCCCGCCAGAGCGTAGAGGGTGCCTGCTGCATCCCCGGCCTTCCGGGCGTATCCGGCGCTCTGCAGGCACGCAGCCGTCTTGTCATCGGGCTCGGCGCCGAGCAGCAGAAGACGCGGCCGCCGCGCATCCGGGGCGGTTGCCAAGAACGTCGCGACGAGCTCCGGCGCACCGGCATCGGGCCCCACGCGCAGAAGGTCCGGCTGCACGATCCCCGCGGACTCCATCACGGCGAGGAGCGCAGCGCCGTCCGTCGGCCTGTCGGTGCGCAATCGCACGCTGTCGATCCCGTTCGTCGCAAGCGTGCGCTCAAGGCGACCGGCCCGGTCCCGATCCCATTCCATGGCGACCAGGGTCGAGCCCGCCGCCGCCTTGCGGCTCAGCAACACAGGATAGATGCCGATGCCGGCTCCCACGTCGAGGAAGGCGATCTGGCGACCTTCGGCGAGTTCGGCGAGGCGCTCGATCATGTCCGCGTCGGGCGAGGTGCCTCGGAGCGCGAGCATCCGCTCGGCCGCGGTGTCGAGCAGGTTCACATGAAAGCGGGCGTCGCGCCACAGGACGGCGCGGGTGCGCGCGCCGAGGGCCGCATCGAAAGCCGCGGGCGACAGGTCGAGATCGGGCAGGAGCCTCCTGACCGCCGCCGGAATGTCGCATTCGAGCGGCTGGACGAGACCACGGCGCTTCATCGTCCGTGCCCGCCGTGGCGAAAGGCACATGGTTCGGATGAAAAGCCGGTGCATGCGCTCGATCTCGACGCCGGGTCCGGAGGCGAAGCGGATGAGGGCGGTGCGTGCACGATTGCGCTTGCCGAGGGTCGAGGTCAGCGACTTGGAGTACATCTTCTCGATCCAATGGCGCTCGGTCATGCCATCGAAATGCACGACGCGGATGTCCGCGAGCGCGGCGCCCGGCACCGGGCGGAGGGGGCGGTGGATGCCGATATGGCTCTCGACGCGGGTGCGATAGAAGCTCTTGCCGCCGACATAGCCGATCAGGCCGCGGGTCATGTAGATGCCAGCACGCCCGTACCACAGAAACCCCGGCAGCACGGTGGCGCCAAGCCGGGCCAAGCCGCGCCCGGCCCGGAACTGCCGGCGCACCATGCCATCGAAGATCGTGGCGGGGATCGCGTCGGCGGCGAACACCCGCTCGACATTGCTCATGTGCGCGGTGAGGCGATCTTCGGGAACCGCGGCGAGCGTCTCGCCGACGGACCGCGTGCATTGCAGGAACTCGTCGGCGTCGAGATGTGCGATCCATGGGCTCTCCGCCATGGCGACCGCATCCTCGGCATTGCGGATCTGTCGCGCGCGGTGGTCGGTGGGACGTCCGCCGCGCGCCGCCCAGTAGGCATCGTCGCAAAGCGTGACGACGCAGCCGGGGAGAGCGTTCAGCGTGCGGGCGACGCCAGCATCCGGCGCATCCAGATAGAGGCGCACGCGCGCCGCCCCGATCTCCAGGTGATGCGCGGCGAAGGCGCCGAGGAGCGGCAGGGGTTCGGCGACGGTCGCCACCACCTCCCAGCGAACGGAGCTTGCGGAACTCATGGGCCGACTCGCCTCTTTCGCCACGGAAGTGTCGGCCCGGGACGGACCGGCATGAGCACGGACGAAGGCGCCCTAGCCCGGATGCTGCAGCCTCGACAAGTTCGCTCCCGCAACACGGTTTCTGCGCCGTCGACCCTGACCGGGGGCTTGACGGGGGTCGCGCATTCGCTTTCTCACCTTTTGATCATGTTTCTGGCCGATAAGTTCGCAGGATTCGCCGCCAGGTCGGAACGGTGTGCTATGGTCGGGTCTGGTTCGAAGTTGTCGTGGTTGTGCGCATGATGGATTGGTCACTTGGATCGGGCACGCCCGAGAGCGTCGTAGTGAACACCCCGTCGAAGGCGATGCTCTTCACCGACATCTCGGAAAGGCTGGCCTCCGGTCGCGGGTTCACCGTTGCCACCCTCAACCTCGACCACATCGTCAAGCTGCGGCGCGATCGCAACTTCCGGGCCGCCTATGCACGCCACAGCCACGTGGTCGCCGACGGCAACCCCGTTGTCTGGTTCGCCCGACTGGCGGGACAGCGGACGGAGCTCGTGCCGGGATGCGAACTGGTCGAGCCGGTGGCGGGTCTCGCCGCCGCGGCAGGGGTCCCGGTGGCGCTGCTTGGAAGTACTCCGAGCGCATTGGACCGGGCCGGCGCCGCGCTGGCGCGCCGGCATCCCACCCTGGCCATCGCGGCCCGGATCTCCCCGGCGATGGGATTCGACCCCGAGGGAGCCGACGCCGATGCCGCGATCGAAGCTATCGCCGCGTCGGGCGCTCGCTTGTGCTTCATCGCCCTCGGCGCGCCGCGGCAGGAGGTCTTTGCCATCCGCGCCCACGAGCGACTGCCGGACGTAGGGTTCCTGTCGATCGGCGCAGGCCTCGACTTCCTTGCCGGCACCCAGGTACGCGCGCCGACCTGGATGCGCTCGCTGGCGGCAGAATGGATATGGCGACTTGGCGACAACCCGCGCCGCCTTGCCAGCCGCTATGCCGCCTGTGTCGCCGTCCTGCCCCTTCTCGCCGGCAGCGCCCTCGTCGCACGGCGGCGTTCCTGATGCCCAACGCCTTCGCCTCGGCAATGCTTTGGGGATGGCCGATCGTCACGATCGTCCTGTTCCGGTTCCTGCCGGTGCCGAAGGCCGCGGCGGCCGGGCTGATCGCGGGCTACTTGCTGTTGCCGACGCAGCCCAGCTTCAACTTTCCCCTCCTGCCCGCCTACAACCGCGAACTCGCTGCAGCCCTTCCGGTTCTCGTCATGGCGCTGATCATGTCGCGACCTGCACCGGGACCGCGTGCCGCCACTGCCCCGGCGCCGAACGTGATCGCAGGGTGGCTGCCCAGGACGCCGCTTCTCGCGCTCTTCGTCCTGATGCTCGTGGCCAGCCCCTTCTTCACGGCGGCCACCAACAGCGGTGGGGTTCAGATCGGCGGGGCCGTGCGGCCCGGTCTGTCGCTTTACGATGGGGCTTCGGGCGTTCTCGGCGCGGCAATGACGCTGATACCGTTCCTGGTCGCGCGTAAATGGCTCGCGCATCCGCGCGAGCACGAAATGCTTCTCGGCCTCCTCTGCCTCGCGGGCCTCGCCTACTCGCTGCCCGCGCTCTACGAGGTCCGGATGTCGCCGCAGCTCAACAATATGATCTACGGCTTCTTTCCGCACAGCTGGATCCAGCACATCCGTGGCGGCGGGTTCCGCCCGCTCGTGTTCCTCGAGCACGGGCTCAGGCTTGGCATCTTCATGGCCGTGGCCGTTCTGGCGACGCTCGGGTATCTGCGCGCGCGCAGCGCCGGCAAGCGAGGCCCGCTCTGGTTGGCGGCGCTCTGGCTCTTCGGAACGCTGGTGCTCTGCAAGACCGCCGGCGCGCTCATTCTCGCCTCGCTCTTCGCCCCGGTGATCCTTTTCCTGGGCAGCCGCATGCAGATGCTCGTCGCCGCGATGTTCGCGGCCCTGGTCCTGTTCTATCCGATGACCCGCAGCACCGGGCTCTTTCCGGTCGAGACAGTACGCTCGACGCTGACCAGCATCGTCGGACCGGGTCGGATGGCCTCCCTCGACTTCCGGTTCCGCAACGAGGAGGTCCTGCTCGAACGGGCCAACGACAAGCCGCTTTTCGGCTGGGGCGGTTGGGGGCGCAACATGCTCTACGACGAGCGGGGACGCAGTACCACCATAGGCGACGGTACCTGGGTCCTCATCTTCGGCAAGGACGGCTGGTTCGGCTATATCGCCATCTTCGGCCTGCTTACGGTGCCCGTCATCCTGCTCGCCGTTCGAAGGCGGGGGGATGACATGACGATGGCGTCCTCGACGCTGGCCGTGGTGCTCGTGGTCAATCTGATCGATCTCATCCCGAATTCCGGGCTGACGCCGATCACGTGGATGATGGCGGGGGCCATCGCGGGCCGGCTCGAACTCGGGAAAATCGCGCGCGAGGATTTATCCGAGGCAAAAGGAATCCCGGAGCAGGCCTCTCCTTACCGGCGGACGTTCCCGTCGAAACATGACGGCGCCATGCCTGCGACGCTGCGTCGACCGGCCAGCCCGGCCCGCGGCTATCGTCAATCCGGATCCCGCGGGACATGAGCGCGTCACCCTCCGCCGAAATCGCGGTGATCGTCGTCAATTACGGCACCGCCGAACTGGCCGTCGCGGCGGTCGAGAGCGTGCTCGAGCGCGATCACGGCGGCCGAAGCGTCGAGGTGCATCTCGTCGACAACGCCTCCCCCGAGGGCGATGCCGAGCGTCTCGCCGCGGCCCATGCCGAGCGTGACTGGGGCCCTCGTGTGTCGCTTCATGTCGAAGCCGAGAACCACGGTTTCGGACGCGGCAACAACCTGATCCTGCATCGGCTCGCCGCCCGCGCCGCGGCTCCCGACAAGGTCTTCCTGCTCAATCCCGACGCCCGCCTCGACAACGAGGCGATCGCGGTTCTCGCGGACTTCCTCGACGCGCGACCCAGGGTGGGGTTCGCCGGCGCCCGGATCAGCCGGCCGGGAAAGGTCCCGGTCAGTGCCGCCTTTCGGTTCCACAGCCTGCCGAGCGAGATCGAGAAGACGATCAGCTTCGGCCCGGTGAGCCGGACTCTGCGTCGGCACATCGTGGCCCTGCCGCCGGACCAGGGGACCGCCCCCGTCGACTGGGTCTCGGGCGCCGCGGTGATGTTCCGCTTCGCGGCAATCTCCGAGGTCGGTTTCTTCGATCCCGACTACTTCCTCTACTACGAGGAGGCCGATCTGATGCGTCGCATGACCTGTGCCGGCTGGCAGGGCTGGCACGTGGCCGAGGCGCAGGTGATACACGCCGAGGGCGCCGCGACACAGGTGCGAAGCCACGACGAACGGCGGCGCCGGCCGGACTACTGGTACGATTCGCGGCGGATGTACTTCGAGAAGAACCACGGACGTCCCTACGCGCTGGCAACGGCGGGGCTCGTGGCGGCGAGCGGGCTCGCGCATCTCGGCATCGCGATGCTCCGGCGACGCCCGCCAGGCTTGCCGCTCGATTTCCTCTCCGACTACAGGCGCCGGGTGATCTGGCCCCTCGTCACCGGACGAAACCCCGATGCCGATGCCGATGCCGATGCCTGACGCTGACGTCGGGGCGGTGGCCATCGGGCGCAACGAGGGGGAGCGGCTCGTCCGCTGCCTCGCATCGCTGATGACCTCTGCGGGACGCGTGGTCTACGTCGATTCGGGGTCCGGCGACGGCAGTCTTGCGGCGGCACGGGCGGCCGGGGCCGAAACGGTCGAACTCGACATGTCGCAGCCCTTCACCGCGGCGCGCGCGAGGAATGCCGGCCTTGCGCGGCTGGCCGAAGGCGGTGCGCCGCCCTTCGTGCAGTTCATCGACGGCGATTGCGAGCTCGACCCCGGCTGGATTGCCGCCGCGCGTGCCTTCCTCGACGACCACCCCGACGTGGCCGCCGTCTGTGGCCGCAGGCGCGAGCGGCACCCGCAGTCCACGATCTGGAACCGTCTCATCGACCGGGAATGGGACACCCCCACCGGCGAGGCGCGGGCCTGCGGCGGCGACGCGTTGATGCGCAGCGCGGCGGTCGAAGCCGCGGGCAGGTTCGACGCCACCCTCATCGCTGGAGAGGAGCCCGAACTCTGCGTGCGCTTGCGTGCCGCGGGCTGGCGCATCTGGCGGCTCGACGCCGAGATGACGCTGCACGACGCCGCGATGACACGCTTCTCGCAGTGGTGGCGGCGGAGTGCGCGCGCCGGCCACGCCTTTGCCGAGGGCGCGGCGCTCCACGGAGCCGCGCCCGAGCGGCACAACGTGGCGCAGCTGCGCCGCGCGTTGCTCTGGGGCCTCGCGCTCCCGGTCGCGGCGATTCTCGGCGCCTTGATTACGCCTTGGGCGTTGCTCATCCTCTTGGCGTACCCGGCGCAGATCCTGCGCCTCTCGCGTCGCCAAGGCTGGACGCGGGCGACGTTCCTCACCCTCGGGAAGCTCGCAGAGGCGCAGGGAGCGCTGGGCTATGCCTGGCAGCGGCTCAACGGCCGCACCGGCGGGCTCATCGAATACAAGTAGCCCCTCAAGCGAGATCCTGCAGGCACGCCGCGAAGGCGAGGAAATCCGCCTCGATCCGGGTCAGGCGCCGCCCGTCGACCTCCACCCGATCGCGGCGCGCGATGTCCTCGCGGGCCGCCTCGGCGAGCCGGGCACGCCAGCCCGCGGCATCGTGAATGCCGGCAATGCGGCGGCGCAGCGCAGCCTCGAGGGTTCGGGCATCGCGCCCGTTGGCCGCGACGCGACCGACCGCGGTCACCTCGGGCGCCGACCCGACGGCCCGCGCATAGGACCACAGCGCATCCTCGAAGACATCTGCCGTGCTGGGCGCGGTCGCAAAGGCGGGCGCTATCCCCGCCGCCGCAAGCGCACGAAGAGCCTGCCGCCGGGTCCATATCGACATTGGGTCATCGCATATCGTCATCCAGACTTCGCCGCGTCCCCGAAACCAGCCATTCAGCGAGTAATCCGCGCCGCGCGCCCAGTAAACCCGTAAGGCGACCCTCTCTTTCCCTTTACCCACGCGGGACCGGTAATCCCCACCTCGATGCAACGCCGGCAGCTTTCCGGGGCGCCGATTCGTCGGGGGTACTGCGTACCGCTTCGGCTGCGTTCTGGCGGATCAGGAGTACAGATCGACCGGCGGCCTACCCCAAACAGAGTACCGGCGTCGCAACGTCACACAATCTGGGGGCGATCCATCGGCGGAAAGCCACCCGGACATTGCCCTCGTCGGCGAACCACCGCCTCCTTTTCAAGCATGCGTTTGTCTAAGGAACGAGCACGCGGTTAAGCCCGACCAACCGCATAATTCCCCACGGAGGACATATGGCCGCTCAACTTTCGGGCGAACGAAAGACCTGGCACAAGATATCGCTCGATTTCACCGCCGACACCACGTTCACCGAGAGCGCGTCGACTTTCCGCGACCATCGTCTTGATGTCACCTTCACGCACAAGGCCAGCGGCACCGAACTGACGGTGCCGGGCTTCTTCGCGGCAGACGGCGATGCCGCGGACAGCGGCGCCACCTCGGGCAAGGTCTGGCGCGTGAACTTCAATGCGCCGCTTCAGGGCGAGTGGAGCTACGAGGCGTCCTTCCGTTCCGGCAACGACGTCGCGGCCAGCACCAGCGCCTCGGCCGGCCGGGCGGCCTCGTCCATCGACGGCGAGAGCGGCAGCTTCACGGTCGCCAAGAGCGACAAGTCGGGCGACGACTTCCGCGCCAAGGGCATGATCGTTCAAGACGAGGGCACGCATTACCTGCAGCACCAGGGCGACGGCGACTACTTCGTGCGCGGCGGCCCGGGGGTCCCCGAGAACTTCCTCGCGAGCCCCGACGTGGACAACACGCCCGGCCGGCACGATTTCAAGAGCCATTCGGGCGACGCCAACCGCGGCGACCCGACCTGGGACGGCAGCCAGGGCAAGAACATGCTCGGCGCGATCAACTATCTGGCCGAGCAGGGCCAGAACTCGATCTACCTCATGACGCTGACGGCGGCGGGCGACGGCAAGGATGTCTGGCCATGGGCCGCCACCGATCTCGACAAGCTGCGTACGAACGCCAAGAACCTCGATCCCGACATCACCTCGGTCTACGACGTCTCCAAGCTCGCCCAGTGGGAAATCCTCTTCGACCACATGGACGAGAAGGGCATCTACAAGAACGTCTTCCTCCAGGAGATCGAGAACGACCAGCTGCTGAACGGTGGCACCGACATCGCGGGCACCAGCCTCAGCGCCGAGCGCATGATCTACATGCGCGAAATGATCGCCCGGTTCGGCCACAACAACGGCATTCAGTGGAACCTCGGCGAGGAGAACACCAACTCCACCCAGGAACGCATCGACATGGCCAAGTGGGCGAAGGCCGTCGACGCCTACGACCATGCCATCGTGCTGCACACGCTGCGCGACAATTACAGCAGCGATTTTAACCCTTTGCGAGGCGTTGAGGCGTTCGACGGGCCATCGCTCCTCGCCACGTCCGAGCAGGTCCGCGGGGTGATGCAGGATCTCCGGGACAAGTCCGCCAAGGCGGGCGACCCCTGGGTGCTGGCGTGGGACGAGGATTCCACGAAAGTCATCGACGCCAACTCCAATAACCCCGATTCCGCGCCCGAGAAGGCCCTGCGCGATGGCCTCTGGGGCACGCTGACCGCCGGCGGCTCGGGTTTCAGCTGGTACGTCAAGGGCAGCTCCGGCCATTCCTACGACCAGAACATGGACACGTTCGACGCCTTCGAGTCGGTCATGGAATGGACCGCCGCCGCGACGGACTTCTACAACACGCATATCCCGTTCTGGGACATGAAGCAGGCCGACGGGCTGACGATCAATGGCGGCGACTACGTCATGGCGGATCCCGGCGCGTACTACGTCGTCTACTTGCCGTACGGCCAGGCCAATGATGTACGGCTCGACCTGCGCGGGCAGTCGGGCGAGGACTTCGACGTCTTCTGGTTCAACCCCCGTACCGGCGGCAGCCTGATCGCCGACGGCTCCGTCGACGGCGGCTCGGTGGTTCAACTGGGAGGGGCCCCTTCCGCGGCGAACAAGGACTGGGTGCTCCTGGCCCGCAACAGCGACCTCGACGGCGCGCCGGGCACCGAGGCACCGGCCCCTCAGAAGCCCGAACCGCAGCCCGAGCCCGAACCACAGCCCGAGCCCAAGCCGGAGCCTGAGCCCAAGCCACAGCCCGAGCCCACGCCCGAACCGGAGCCGGACGAACTCGAGGTGCCGCCGACGAACGGCGACGGCTACTTCCTCGAGAAGGACGGAACCGTGAAGGTCCAGTTCGAGGACGTGGTCGGCGACACCGCGGGCTGGGTCTACCAGGACGCGCGCAACGGCGACAATCCGGGCTTCGAGGGCGACGGCTACTACTACTGGAAGAGTGAAGGCAGCACCTCCTACGCCAAGTCGGCAGGGCAGGGGGCGTTCACCGTCACCGTCTACATCGAGGACCCGGGCATCTATAACCTCTTCCTGCGCGCCTCACGCGACAGCGACAATCCCAGCGACGCGCGCAACGACATCTGGGTCAAGGTCGACGACGGAACCGTCGCGATGATGCCCGATGGCAGCCCGCCGATGGTCACCTCGAACGGCTTCGTCAAGCTCTACGGGCTCAACTCCGACGCGCCGAAGCAATGGCACACGGCCGAGAACTTCGACGATCGGGACACGAACAGAAATCCTGAGTCGGAGGTCGTGCTCGACAAGGGCTTCCACACCATCACCTTCTCCGGACGCTCCGACGGCTTCCACATCGACAGCTTCGAGCTGACGAAGAACGGACGGCCCGACAATTCGCTCGAGAATTCGGAATTCGTCGGTGGCGGCGACCAGCCCAAGCCGCAGCCGGAACCGGAGCCCAAGCCGGAACCACAGCCCGAGCCGCAGCCGGTGCCCGAGCCGGAACCGGAGGCTAAGCCGGAGCCGAAACCGAAACCGAAACCGGAGCCTGAGCCGGAACCGAAGCCCGAGCCGCAGCCGGAACCGGAACCGCAGCCTGAGCCGCAGCCAAACCCCGCTCCCGCGATCGACGCGATCGACGCCGGCGGCCGGGGCGACGCGGGACATTCGGGCGGCACAAGGTTCGACACTTCGGCCACGATCGCCGGGACCTCGGACGGCGCCCTCTACCAGACCGAGCGCTACGGCGATTTCGAATACGCGTTCGCGGTGGAGAACGGCGACTACGACGTCACGTTCAAGTTCGCCGAAATCTTCTTCGATGCGGCAGGCGAACGGGTCTTCGACGTCAGCGCCGAGGGGCGGACCGTCATCGACGATCTCGACGTCTGGAAGGCGGCGGGCGGCAAGAACATCGCGCACGACGTCGTCGTTCCGGTCAGCGTCGCAGACGGCCGCCTCGACCTGGAGTTCCTTAGCCAGGTGAACAACGCCAAGGTGAGCGGCATCGAGATCGCCGCGCGTGACCAGGGTGCGCCGGATGCCGAAAACGGGGGAGGCGGCGGTTTCACCGCCCCGTTCGACCTCTCGGGACCGAGGCTCGGGATCGACGACGTGTTCCTGTTCGGCTTCGGCGTCGACGGCGAGGGCGTGCCCCTCGCGCAGCGTGGCGGCGACGTCGGTGTCGTCGATGTCGGCACCGCGACCGAGATCGACTACCTCCGCGGCTCGGCCGACGGGAGCGAGAAGATCGGCTTCGACTTCGGCCAGGGCGTCGGCGGGATCACGTTGCGGCTGGATGGGCTCGGCCAGAAGGATGGGGCCGACGAAGGGGCGATCTTCCGCACCTACGACGCCGATGGCGACGAGATCGAGCAGTCCCTGATCACCAACGACGGCGATACCACGATCGAGTTCGGGGCCAGCGTCCGCTACGCCACGCTCGAGGCAAGTCCGTGGCTTACCGACGGGCCGGCACCCTTGACCGAGCCCGACTTCCACTTCGTGGCGTTCGACCTGATCGCCTGAGCCGACAGCGGCCGGCGCGGACATCGCGCCGGCCGGCACCGGGAACACCGAGATGCCGGCCCTTCGGAAAGGGCCGGCATCTTTCGTCAGGCGATCGAGAACTCGTCGGCGAGGGTGCCGGCGAAGACATTGATGAAGTCGTACTGGGCGGCGAAGGGGTCGCCGCCGCCATTCGTTGAGTTCACGCCGACGGCCAGCGCGCTGTCGACGCCGTCGTTCTCGTAGGTGCCGAGCAGCGCCGCCAGCAGATCGCCGCTGACGGTGACCGCGTCGCCGGTCTGTCCGGCCTCGCCCGAGACCTTCCAGCCGGGGGTGACGCCGCCGGTGTCGGCATCCACCTCGAAGTAGAGCTGGACCTCCGCTCCGAGCGGGACTGAGGCGCCCGGGATGAACGTCTCCTCGAGAACGATGCCGTTCTCCTCGTGCAGGAGCACGACGCCGAGTTCGCCAGAGGCGTTCACGCCGACGGCCAGCTTGACGTAGTTGTCCTGATCGCCGCTGCCGATGTGGATGCCCGCCGCCGCGCCGGGCGTGAGGGACTGGGTGGTGAGCGGCGAGAAGACGTTCAGCATCGCCGCCTGGACGATCATCGGTCCCGACGTGTTCGCGACAACCCCGAACTGGAAGCCGTTGTCCTGGGTGTTGAGCCCGCCGCGGGCGTCGCCCGACGTGGTCTCGATGATCGTGAAGATGCCCGAGGTGCCACCGGCGATCAGGTTGTCGTCGTCGTAGCGGTCGAGGTAGTCGGTGACGCCGTCCGTCATCCAGCCGGTGAAGCCGAGGCCGGCGAATCCCGTTCCCGGATCGTCGTTGCGGAGCGGGTTGAAGAAGCCCTCCGCGTCCGTGATCACCCGCGTCGTGCCGTTCTGGGGGTCGAGCGCGAAGTGGTCGGCCCAGTCGAGCAGCGTATCGCCATCGTCGTCATCGTCCGTGAGATCCGAGACGAAGTCGCCGTCATTGTCGGGTGGTACGCTCGAGGGGCTGTTCGGGTTCGTCCCGTTCGCGGCCTCGTCGGCGTTCGAATAGCCGTCGCCATCGAAATCGTCGGGCGTGCCGATCGCGAGGGTCGGAACCAGAACCTCGATGTCGGCACCTCCCGCGACGTAGGCGATCCAGATCGTTCCGGGGAAGATCGCGTTGTCGCCCTGGGCGATGACGTCGAGCGGTATGCCGGGCAGGCCGCTTGCCAGCGCTTCCTTGGTGGCGCTCGTGTTCGAGCCGTTGACGACGATCCGGTAGATGCTCGAGTCGAACGCCGCCGCGAGCAGGTTGCCCTGCATCGCGCCCTGGAACCCAGACGAGGTGTATTCGGCGATACCGTTGGTCGACACTTTCCAGGTCACGAGGGCGTTGTCCTCGACGCCGGGCAGCAGGAAGTCGTTGTCGTCGGGGAACGAGAACGACTCGTCGACCGGCGGCCACGCGCCGCCAGGGTTCTGCGCCCAGACCTCGTTGCCGTTGGCATCGGTGTAGATGATGCCGGCGCCGTCCGGATTGGCGCGGATCGGGTTGGGATGCCCGCCATAATAGCCCGGCCCCTGAACCCATTCGAGATGGTCGAGGTTGTTGACGCTGTTGAACCCGTCCGGATCGCTGGTGGGCAGCTGGTTCGACACGTTCCCCGTGCCCTCGCCCGCGGGCAGTCCACCCCAGCCCTGGTTGGCGCCGTTGTCGATGGTGAAGATGTCGCCATCCTCGGTCTCGACGAGATCGTAGGCATTGCGCCAGCCGGAGGAGTAGACGGAGACCGGGCTGCCCTCGACGAGGCGTGCCTGGTTCAGGCCGTCGCGGCCGCCGAAGACGCCCACGGTATCGCCCATTACGGTGGGCAGATCGTAGACATAGCTGTGGGCGCCGTCGGTCTTGACCGCATAGTCGCCCGTGCCGCTCTCGAGCTCGGTAAGGTCGATCTTGAGGATCGCCGCCGACAGCGCCGTTTCGTTGGCATAGGCGAAGTTCTTCGACGGCGCGCCCGAATTGGTGTTTCCGCCCTGCGAAGCGAGCAGGATGCGGTGGCCGGTGTCGGGGTCGGTGGTAAGCAGGAGGCCATTCGTCGAATGGTTCTCCTCCGAGCGGGGCAGGCCGCGCACGAGGTCGAGCTTCTCCCATCCGGTGCCGTTCCAGCTCAGACGCGAGATGATCCCCGAGTTGGTGTCGAGGCCGAGATCGCCGTCGCCGCCGCCGCCGCCGCCGCCCTCGCGCGGATCGCTCGAGCCCACGTAGAGCACGGGGTTCTCGGCGGTGCCGCCGACGACGAAGCCGGTGACCTGACGGTCGGTGACCTCGGGTGCAAGCGAGCCGTCGTCGTCGTGGTTCGGGATCGACTTGATGAGCGTGATGGTCTCGACGCTGGTCGCGGCATAGCTCGTGACCTTGCCGGTGACCGGATCGAGCTGCGGTTCGACCTCGAACGCGAAGATCTCGCCGAAGCGGTCCGAGGCGTAGAGGCGGTCGTCGGGACCGAACTGGATCGAGGTGTAGCTCTTGTCGGGGATGCCCGTGACCGGAACACGGTCGAAGGCCACGGCATCGAGCGGCAGGACATCGACCGTCACGGTCGCGCTCGACGTCTTTCCGGTTCCGTCGGTGATCGCGTAGCTGAACGTGTCCTTGCCGGTGGAGCTGCCGTTCGAGGTGTAGACGAGGAAGTCGTCGGTCGCGTCGTCCGGTGTGCCGGCATCGTTGACCGAGACCGTGCCCTTCTTGGCCTCGCCCCCGACCGACACGATCTGCAGCGCGTCCCCGTCGAGATCGAGGTCGTTCTCGAGCACGTCGATCGCGACGAACGAGCTGAGCCGCACCGTCTCGGAATCGTTCTGGGCGATCGGCGAGTTGTCGTCCGACGTGACGTCGACGACGCTGATCGCGCTGACCTTGGGGTTCTGGACGCCCTTGACGAACTCGATGTTGAGTTCCCCGTCGATGACGTCGATCACGTAGGGCGCCGGCTCGTACGCGGTGAACTGGTCGCCGGCCTCGGCCCATATGTCGAGGTTGTCGAAGGCGGTCTTGCCCTCGATCTTGACGTCGAAGACGCGCTGCCCGGCCGCGTCGAAGGACAGTTCCGCAAAGTCGAGCGATACCGCGTAGGTGCCGGGCTCGACCGCGATGTTGTAGCTAAAGCTGCTGGTGGCGAAACGCTCGGTCTGGAACAGCGCATCGTCCGCGGTGCCGGCGATCGGCTCGACCTTCGAGTACTTCTTGCCGCCGCTGAAGTAGCTGTCGGCCACGTACTGCACGCCGTTCGAGGCGGTGTAGGCATTGCCGCCGGCGTTTATGTGCAGCGCGAAGGGTGACTCGGCCGGGGCGATGTCGAGTTGCACCGTGGCGGTGTCGCTGCCGCCCGAGCCATCCCCGACGGTATAGGCGAAGCTGTCCTCGCCCGAGAAGCCGGCGAGCGGCTCGTAGACGAAGCTGCCGTCGGCCTTGAGGTTGAGCTTGGCCCCGGAGGGCAGGGTAACCTCTTTGCCGACGGCCCCGGCGTTGCCGTTCACCGCGCCGACGGCGAGCGACGGGCTGTCGACGTCGGTATCGTTGGCGAGTACGCCGCCTGCAGCGTTGACCGCCAGCGACGTCCCGTGGTCGACGAGGTAGCTCTCGTCGGCCGCGACCGGAGCGTCGTTGATCGCGGACACGGTGATCTCGAAGCTCTCGCCCGAAAGCGTGAAGAGACCGTCGGTAACCTCGTAGCCAAACCCGTCGGACAGCGTCTCGGAGCCATCGTGGACGTAAGAGAGGGCGCCGCTGTCGATGTCGGTCTGGGTGAAGCTGCCGCCCGCCTCGAGCGCGGTGCCGCCGAGCGTGAGGGTCCCGTGCACCGGCAGCGTGGTCAGCGTGTAGACGAGCATGTCGGGCGAGGTGTCGGGATCGGTCGTTTGCAGCAGCGCCGCCGAGATCGTGGTCGTCCCCGCCTCGTCGACGACGGCGCCGGCGTTGACTTCGACCACCGGCGGCAGGCTCGACACGACGTCGATCGTCACCGTGGCGGTGCTGCCAGTCGCGGTGCCGTCGGATACCGTGTAGGTGAAGGTATCCTCGCCGGTGAAGCCCGGCGCCGGCTCATAGTCGATCCGGCCGAAGCTGTTGACGCTGAGCAGCGCGCCCGATGGCAGCGTGATCTGCGCGCCCACATTCGCGGCGACGCCGTTCACCGCGACGACGGCGAGTTCGTCGCCCTCGACGTCGACGTCGTTCTCGAGCAGGGCGTTGGCGCCCGGAATGCTGATCGGCGTGTCGACCGAGGTGAGGAACGCATCGTCGACCGCGACCGGCGGGTCGTTCACCGCGGCCACGCCGATCGTCACGGTGGCGGTCGAGCTAAGGCCCGTCTCGTCGCGGACGGCGTAGGTGAAACTGTCGGTTCCGTTGAAGTTGAGCGCGGGGACATAGTTGAAGCTGCCGTCCTCCGCCAGCGTCACCGAACCGTTGGCGGGCCCCACGACCAGGCTCGCGGTGAGCGCCTCGGCATCCGCATCGCTGTCGTTAGCGAGCACGCCGGCGCCAGCCCCGACCGTCAACGCGGTGTCCTCGTCGGTGACGTAGGCATCGGGCACGGCGTCCGGCGGGTTGCCGACGTCGACCGCCGATCGCACGCTGATCGCGCTGACCTTCGGGTTCTGCACCTCGGTGAGGAAGTCGATGTTCAGCGTGCCGTCCGTCACCTCGACCAGGATCGGCACCGTCGTGTAGGGCCGATTGATGTCGCCCGTCACCGACCAGATGTCGAGGTCGTCGATGGGCAGCATCCCCTCGATCTGGACATCGAAGATGCGCTGCCCGGCGGCATCGAAGTAGATTTCGGCGAAGTCGAGCGTGACCTCGTAGATGCCGTCGGCCACCGGGATGGCATAGCCGAACTGCCCGTAGCGCTCGGTCTGGAAGAGGATCGGGTCGTCGGTGAAGGCAATCGTCGACTTCGTGGAATACGGGCTGCCGCCGACGAAGTAGCTGTCGGCCACGTAGCTCACCCCGTCAGTCGAGGTGTAGGCGCCGCCGCCCGCGTTGATGTTGAGCTGGAAGAGCGGCGTCGTGCTCTCGATCACCGTGACCGTCGCCGTGTCGGTGCCGCCCTGGCCGTCGCCGATCGTGTAGGTGAAGCTGTCCTGGCCGGAGAAGCCGGCGGCCGGCGTGTAGACCAGCTGGTCGTCGCTCTGGTCGCCCGGCGTGCCGGCGTCGTCGCGCGCGACCGTGCCGTTGGCGCCCTGCGTGAACGACGCCAGCGACAGCGCGTCGCCGTCCGCGTCCGTGTCGTTGCCGAGCACGTCGACCGTCACCGCCGCGCCGGCGCTCGCCGCCGTGTCGTCCGCCGCGACCGGCGCGGCGTTCGCCGCCGCCGCCACGGTGATCGCCACCGTCCCCCCGTCGGTCCGCCCGGTGTCGTCGGTCACGGTGTAGCTGAAGCCGTCGGGGCCCGAGAAGCCGGCCTCGGGCGTGTAGACGAACGAACCGTTCGCCGCGAGCGACAGCGTGCCGTGTGCCGGCCCCGCCGCCACGCTCGCCGTGAGCGTGCCGCCATCGGCGTCGCTGTCGTTGGCCAGCACCCCCTGCGCCGCGCCCACCGTCAGCGTGCCGTCCTCGGCCACCGCGTAGGCGTCGTCCGCCGCGACCGGCGCCGCGCCCGGCGCGGTGCTGGCGCTGCGGATGCCGATCGCCTGCAGCAGCGGCGCCCGCACCTCGCCCTCGAAGCCGATGTCAAGCGTGCCGTCCGTCACCTCGACCGTGATCGACGGCGCGGTGAAGGCGGTGTTCCGCGCCCCCGCCGCGGCGTGGACGTCGAAGTTGTCGAGCACCGTCGCGCCCTCGATCCCGACGTCGAAGACCCGCGCCCCGTCCTGGGTCCAGTAGAACTCCGAGAACGACAGGTCGACCACGTAGGTGCCGTTCGCCACCGGGATGGCGTAGCCGAACTCGCCGAGGCGGTAGGCGTTGAACAGCGCGTCGTCTCCGGTGCCCGCGATCGCCGCGCTCTTCGCGCCGGCCACGCCGCCCGAGAAGTAGGTGTCGGCGACGTAGGACGTGCCGTCGAGCGCCGTGTAGGCGCCGCCGCCGGCGTTGATGTAGAGTTCGAAGGCCGGCGCCGACCCCGATACCGATACGTTCACCGTCGCCGTGTCGGTGCCGCCCTGGCCGTCGCCGATCGTGTAGGTGAAGCTGTCCTGGCCGGAGAAGCCGGCGGCCGGCGTGTAGACCAGCTGGTCGTCGCTCTGGTCGCCCGGCGTGCCGGCGTCGTCGCGCGCGACCGTGCCGTTGGCGCCCTGCGTGAACGACGCCAGCGACAGCGCGTCGCCGTCCGCGTCCGTGTCGTTGCCGAGCACGTCGACCGTCACCGCCGCGCCGGCGCTCGCCGCCGTGTCGTCCGCCGCGACCGGCGCCGCGTTCGCCGGCCCCGATCCGTCGTCCGCGACGAGATAGATCGGCGTCGTGACCGGTCCGGCCGGGAGGTCGTCGTTCTGGGGGTCGATGAGGCCCGCAACGAAGCCGAGGGGAAGCGCGTCGGGGTTGGCTACGCCCGGGACCGGGACCGTGTCGAAGTTGAAGAGCGCGGTGACGTTCTGGGGTGCGCCGGTCAGGACCACGTCCCGCACCTGGAACTCGACGGCGTTGTTGGCCGGGAAGTCACTGGCCGCGAGTGCCGCGAGCTGCGCGTCGAGCTGCGCCTTGTAGGCGCCGGTGAAGAGATTGTCGCCCGGCTGGATAAAGCCCTTGAGGAGCACGATGCGCGCCGTCGCGCCGGCCGGGCCGTCGATCACGACCTCCGGGCCGCCGGACGCGTAGCTGCCGGCCTCGCCTGGGGAGAGACCGGCGACCTCGAGCGAGACGGTCCCCGCCGAAGGCGTCTGCGTGGCGAGGCCGCGGCCGCCACCCTGGCTGTTCGTCGTCGCGGTGTCGGTGACGCCCTGCAGTTGCCCCGTCGCGGTCGTGCCGTCGGTGAAGGTCACGGTGAAGCGCGAGCCGACGAGCTCTGCGCCATTGACGCCGCCGACGTCCCAGGCGGGATCGGTGCCGGCATCGAGGGGATCCTTCTGCGCCCCGGCGATCGAGTTGGGGTCCATGTCGATGGCGAAGCCCACCGCCTCGCCCGGCTGGAAGCCGCCGCTCGAATTCTGGTTGAAGACCAGCTGGATCTTCTCGTAGCCGGCGGTGCCGCCGGCGCCGATGTAGGAGGCGGAGCTCGGCGCCGCGACGCCGGTGTTGCCGGCACTGTTGATCGTCAGCGGCTTGGTGACGGTGTCGCCGGCCAAGCCGAACGGGTCGAACACCGCGTCGCGGAGCAGCGCATCGGTGACGTCGATCTCGACCTTGGCGATGGTCTTGTCGCCGACATTCTCGATCCGGAACGAGTTGCTGCCGAAGTTTGAACCCTGGACGTCCTCGTTCGGGGTGATCGTCAGGGTCGCCGCGCCGATCTCGGGGGCGGTTATCTCGGCCGCGGTGACGAACTGCGAGCTTTCGAGGGCGTTGTTCGCGCCGCCCCTGGTGTTCAGCTGGAAGCTGTCGATGTGAAAGCCCTGCGAGCGCCCGGCGAAGGTGATGGTGTGGAAGCCCTCGCTCAGGACGAGGCGCGAGTCGGGATTGTTGTTGGTGTTGGCGTCGTCGAAATTCTTCGACGTCCCCCAGCTCGTCGAGGCGCCGTAGAGCTTCGCGAAGCCATCGACGGTGATCATCTCCCTGCTGAGGGGCAGTAGCGGGATGATGTCGTCGTCGACCTTGACCCAGATATCGTTGCGCTGGTCGCTCGGGTCATCGCTATCGCGGGTGCTGCGGAGATAGAGGTTATAGGTTCCCGCGTTCTGGATGTAGACCGTGGCCGAGATCAGCCCCTGGGTCGGCTGTTTGTCGAGCTGAGTGCTCGTCTCGCTCTTCCAGTAGTAGTAGCCGTCGCCCTCGAAGCCCGGATTGTTGCCGTTCGAGGCGTCCTGATAGACCCAACCCGACGGCGGTTGCGCACCGTTCGCGATGTCCTCGAACTGGACCTTCACCAGGCCGTTCTCTTCCAGGAAATAACCGTTCGTGCCGGCGGGCGGTTCGGGCAAAGTGGCCATCGGAGAAGTTCCTCAGATCAGATGTTCATTGAACCTGTCCAGCCCGGACGACGCGGCTGCGGCGTGTCCCGGGATCGCTGGCAGGAGTACGGCAGAGCCGCGGCGGGCTAGGGGACCGGCAGGAAATGCGCGGCCCGGAAACCCTGCGAGTGCCTCGGACGGAGAAGCTTTTCCAAACCTGTTCCTACTCATGTCGCTACTCGGCCCGCCATTGGGGGCTGGAGTTATAGTAGGGGATGATGCACGCGGAAGTAATAAACTTGTTCATACTTCGTTAACGCCGTTCGGCCCCCCTGAAGCCGATGACCTACCGAGATATTCAACCTATACGTGTAAGTCCCCGACGGCCCGCGGGACCAACTTCACGGAAACGCGAGGCCCGCGCCGCGCATTACGCGGGCAGGAGGGCGGCTCGCTGCAGAACGCGGGTCGAGGAGCACGCCGGACACGGACATGCTCGACCGGCCATGGCCCAATGCCGACGCCACCGGGGGCGTACCTCGACCGCCGGGACATCTGATGGTGGCGCGCACGTTGGACAGGAAGCTGCTCGTTAAGCGTGCAACCCGGAAACCCGCCAAAGTGCTCGGCTTGGTATTGCGGCGACGGGCAGACACGGAGAAGAGGGGACGACGATACGCCAGCTGCCGGAGAGTAGAGATGAACGGTCCGAAGCGCATTCTGGTCACCGGCGGCGCCGGGTTCCTCGGCAGCCACCTGTGCGAGCGTCTGGTCGAGCAGGGGCATGAAGTTCTCTGCGTCGACAACTATTTCACCGGGCGGCGGACGAACATCGCCCACCTCCTCGGCAGGCCAAACTTCGAGGCGATGCGCCACGACGTGACGTTCCCGCTCTACGTTGAGGTCGACGAAATCTACAATCTCGCCTGCCCCGCCTCGCCGATCCACTATCAGCACGATCCCGTGCAGACGACGAAGACCAGCGTGATCGGCGCGATCAACATGCTGGGCCTCGCCAAGCGCGTGAAGGCCAAGATCCTGCAGGCCTCGACCTCCGAGGTCTACGGCGACCCCGAGGTACATCCGCAGGTTGAGAGCTACTGGGGCAACGTCAACACCATCGGACCGCGATCGTGCTACGACGAGGGCAAGCGTTGCGCCGAGACGCTGTTCTTCGACTACCGCCGTCAGCACGAGATGCCGATCAAGGTGATCCGCATCTTCAACACCTACGGCCCCCGGATGCATCTCGCCGACGGGCGCGTGGTGTCGAACTTCGTGATCCAGGCGCTTCGCGGAGAGCCGATCACCGTTCACGGCGAGGGGCAGCAGACCCGCTCCTTCTGCTTCGTCGACGACCTGATCGAGGGAATGATGCGCATGATGGCGACCGACGACGACATCACCGGCCCGGTGAACCTCGGCAACCCCGCCGAGCTCACCATCCATGAGCTTGCCGCGACGGTGATCGAGGCCACAGGATCGAAGTCCGAGATCGCCTGGCGTCCGGCGCTGATCGACGATCCCAAGCAACGCCGCCCCGACATCACCCGCGCCAAGGAAATCCTCGACTGGGAGCCTCGGGTCGCCCTGTCCGAGGGTCTGCCGCGCACCATCGCGCATTTCCGCGGCGAACTCGGCCTCGCCTAGCAGCGACGAAAGCTCTCGTCGGCCGCGGCGGTTTCCCTCGTGGGCGCCGAGCTCAATCCGGCGTCGACGGCAGGTACCGACCTTTCGCTTGCCGACGGGCTTCAGATCGCGCGCGCGGCGTCGGGTAACCGGGCCTCCGGGTCCCGTCGGCCAGGCGCCGACCTCGCTGAGCTCCCCGGTGCGACCGCCCCGCCTTGGCCGCCGCGCCGATCTGGCCTAGGCCGTCCCGAGCGGAGCGGACCATGCGCCGGAGGCGATGAATGGCTGAGACGGAGACGCGCTCGGAAACCCCGGCGCTTGGCTGGGCGGCGGGCGCGACCCCACTCGTCGGGCTTTCGGGCGCGATACTCGCCGTCGTCCTCGCCCTGGTCCTCGGCTGGCCGATGCTGGCGGTCGGGGGCGAGCTCGTGTTCGCCGACACCGAAAGCTACGTCCGCGGCGGCCGCATCGTGTGGACCATGGGCACGGATCTCCTCGGCGACCTTCTCGGCGTCGCTCCCGAGGGCGGAGGTGGCATTGGTGACGGCGGCGACGCCCTCGTCAATGCGCGGGGCGAGCCGATCGTCGTCCGCTCGTTCATCTACTCGGCCTACACCTTCGTCGCGGGGGCGCAGATCTGGCGGCCGGGCTTCGCGCTCCTGCAGGCGGCGATGACGCTTTGGATGCTGTTCGCGCTCATCGGCCGCGACGCGCTGGCGCGGCCTGGAATCCTTGGCGTGACCTTCCTCTACCTCGCCGCCTTCACCACGCTGCCGTGGTTCGCGGCGTACCAGATGCCCGACCTCCTCGCCGCCACCGTGATCCTCTGGGGGGCGATCCTCGTCTGGCGGTTCGACGATCTTCGGCCGTGGCAGCAGGTCGCGCTGGCACTGATCGCGGCCTTCGCGGTCGCCGCGCATTACGGCCACGGCGCGGTGGCGGCGGCGCTCTACGGCGCGGTGCTGCTCTGGCGGCTGGTTCGCCGTCGGCTGACCCTCGCCGTTGTCGTCGCCGCGGCGTTCCCGGTGCTGTTCGCGCCGCTCGCCAATCTCGGCGCGAGCTCGGTCGCCCTTGACAAGCCCTCCGTGACGCCGCTTCGGTTGCCGATCCTGCTCGCCCGGTCGATCGCCGACGGACCAGCGCGCTGGTATCTCGAGGACGCCTGCCCCGAGGCGCCGCTCGCCTTCTGCGAGGCGTTCGGCGACGAGGTGCCGCGCATCAACGAGTTCCTCTGGGGCGAGGAAGGCATCGACTCGCTGTCGCCCGAGCTCCTCGACCGGATCAGGGACGAGGAGTTCCTCGTCCTCGCCCGCGCCTTCCGCGAGTATCCCTTGGAGCAGTCGATCTCGCTTTTCGGCAATGGTGCGCTGCAGATCGTCCGGGTGGGCCTCGGGGGCATCCGCGTCGACGTCGGCGAGGGCGCCTCCGACGCGCGCGCCCGCGCCGTCGTCGGCACCTTCGATCGGATCGTGCCGTGGACGACCTGGGCTGCCGGGGCGCTGCTGACCTGGCTTGCCCTTCGCCGCCGCCTCGGTCGCGCCGAGCTAGAGACGGCCGCGGTGGTGGTCCTGGGCCTTCTCGTCAATGCGGCGATCTTCGGCGGCCTCTCGGCGCCGGTCGACCGCTATCAAAGCAGGGCGATCTGGCTGCTGCCCGCGCTCGCCGGGATCTTCATCGCCACCCGTGCCGGCCGGCCCCGAGGGGGCTAGCGCCTTCGCCGCCCGCGCCAGGGCGAGGCCGGCGCCGAGGGTGAAGATCCCGATGCCGCCGAGCTCGAACACCCAGTTCAGCCGAACGCCGGCGAGGCGAAGGCCGATCAGCTCGTCGACATGGTGGAAGCCAACGGCGCGGATGAGGACGAACCCGCCGATCCAGACGAGCCCGAGGAGCGCGAGCCAGGTCCGGCGCAGCGCTCGACCGAGGAGCCAGAGAGCCGTGATCATGGCCACGGCGCTCAACCCGGCGAGTGTTAGAACGAAGTCGAACTGCACGGTCCGGCGCATCCCGTACCAGCCCTGCAGTTTCGCCGCGCAGCGCCCGGCCGCGGTCAGAAGGCTCTGCAGATCGAGCTGCTTGTTGACGGCGAGGAACGCGAGGAACAGTCCCGCGGCGGCCCAGAACGCCCGTTCGGCACCCGAGGCCGCCCGGTCGTCCGCCGCTACCCGGAATGCCAGCACCGCCGCCACGAGGTAGGCGAAGACGGTGAACCAGCCGACGGCGTTGGGATCCCCGAACGTCCAATGGTCCCGGGCACAGCTCAGGATCCGCGCAATTTCCATCGATAAGCTCTCTTGTCCGCTACGAAACATAGCTCCCCTGGCTCCTCCGCGCATCAGGCTCGACCGCTGGCCGCCGGTCTACGCCGGCGCCGCCAGATGGGACGGCGTGATCCCGCCGCGAAAGTGCAGCATCGGCATGGCACGCTTCCCGATCGAGCTGTTCGGGACTTCGCGCTATGACCGCGGTTCACGCCTTGGGGCATCCGCCCAGCTATGGCCACCGTCGGATCGGCGGTGGCATGGCGCGCCTGTCGTGGCAGGTCGAGCTCATCTGGGAGGTGGCCGAGCGGCCGAGGTTCGATCCCCAGAGCGACATCCGAGTGCTGTCCCCGCCCCATCGCGATGTCCCGGTCGACGACAAGGTCGGTGCCCGCCCCGCGTCGGGTCGCCGAACCGGCCCGATCAGCTCGCCCGTCTTCGGTGCTGCGTCGCCGCCCTACGGAGGATGCTTCGCGAGCGCCTTGTGCCGACCGAATGTAGAGCGTTCGGCTGATCCGATGCGGGGACGTGAAGGGGCCGCCCGTCGTTGGCGTCACGGTGTCAGGACGGGTGAAGATCGCAGTCGCCGACGCTTCGCGCCGTCCCTGCGCCTGCCTCTCGAGGGCGAGCGGTGGCGTCAGCTCATTTCGCTGGGGGAAACGCCGGCATAGCCCCGGTACCACTCGACGAAACGCGCCATACCGTGGCGGACCGGGGTCGCGGGGCGCGTGCCCGTCAGCCGTTCGAGCAGGTCGGTCGAGGCCCAGGTCGCCGGTACGTCGCCGGGCTGCATCGGCAGCATCCGCTTCTCGAGCGTGCGGCCCGTCGCGATCTCGACCGCGACGATGAAGTCCATGAGTTCGACCGGCTCGGCGTTGCCGATGTTGACGACACGGAACGGGGCCACCGGCGAAAGGCTGTCCCCCTCCGGAACCGGGCCTTGGGCGCGGACCGGCGGTACTCCGGCAAGCTTCGTCACGGCCTTGGCGAGGTCGTCGATGTAGGTGAAGTCACGCCGCATCCGTCCACCGTTGTAGACGTCGATCGGACGGCCCTCGAACGCCGCCTGCACGAATTTCCACGGCGCCATGTCGGGCCGTCCCCAGGGGCCGTAGACGGTGAAGAAGCGGAACATCGTGGTCGGCAGGCCGTAGAGATGGGCATAGGCGTGGGCCATCGCCTCGGTCGCCTTCTTCGTCGCGGCGTAGAACGACATCTGCGTGTCGGCGCGATCGGTCTCGGCATAGGGCATCGCCGCATTGGCGCCGTAGACCGAAGAGGTCGAGGCCAGCAGCAGATGCTGGGGCAGCGACGCCCGGGCTGCCTCGAGCAGCCGGAACGTGCCGGTGACATTGGCGTCGAGATAGGTCTCGGGCGCCTCGATCGAGAAGCGCACCCCCGCCTGCGCGGCGAGATGGACGACGATCTCCGGGCGCTCCTCGGCAAGGAGGTCGGCGAGCACGCCCGGCGTCTCGAGCCGCGCCTCGACGGCGCGGAAGGCGTCTCCTTCGAGCGTGGCATGTCGCGCCCGCTTGAGGGCGACGTCGTAGTAGTCGGTCATGGCGTCGAGGCCGGTCACGTGCCAGCCCTCGGCGAGCAGTCGCGCCGCGACGGCGCGGCCGACGAACCCTGCCGATCCTGTGACGAGCGCGCGGCGCGGGACTAGGGGCATGAGCGTCTCCAAGCGACGCGGGCGTGGTGCCGGAGCCCGTGTGAATTGACAAGGGCGGGATCGGGCCCGTCGGGAGTGGTGGGACCGCGACGACCCGGTGCGCCGGCGCCGAACCGTTCCACGAACCGGCGGCCCGTCGCGACACCGACGTCGCTCGCTTCGCCGCGCGGCAAGGAATTGCGTAGCGCAGCTTGAGCGCGAGCCCGGAGCGCACGGCTTGATAGATAAGTGTGTGTCGCGGGCGTCATGGGATTGTTACATTAGGGTCGCGAGAAGGAATCAGTTGATGAGTGTGTTCGAAGACCTTGCCCGGTCCCGTCGTTTTGACGGGCCAAGCCCCCGGAATAGCGACTACCTGCAGATAAGGCATATCGCGCTACTGGTCTGCGCAAGTGCCGGGTCGATTGTCGCCGTCGTCTCCGTTTTCGTGTTAAATGATCTGAAATGGGGCGTGATCCTGAACGATCCGGCCGCGCAATTCGACCTGCCCGCCTATGCCGGGCTTTTCACCTATGCCAGCGTGATCGCGTTGGTGGTTGCGGCCGCCATCTGTCTCTTTGCACGAGCAACGGGGCGCCTTCGCGACGACGAGGCGGTGGTGCTGGGGCTTGCGGGTATTCTGTCGGCGCTGCTTGCGCTTGACGACCTCTTCCTGCTGCACGAGCGCTTCCTGCGCGAAAGCCTCGGCCTGAGCGAACTGTTCGTGTTCGCCGTCTATGGGGCGATCGGCGCCGCGATCCTGTGGCGCCTCGGGCCGGAGGTGATCGGGCGCCGGTTCGCGGGGCTCTGGCTTGCGGCGTGCTTTCTCGCCCTGATGACCTTGGCCGACAAGGTCGAGAAGACCCTCGGGACGCCCGCCTGGCTATACCTGACGGAAGAGACGGCAAAGTTTTGCGGTTTCATTCTCTGGGCTGCGTTCTGGATCGCCTATAGCCGTGTGGCACTGCGCCGGGGCTGAGGCAGGTCCGCGCACCGCCGCACGGCGGATTCAGAGCTTGTTTAGGGGCGCACCATGTAGTCGAGGGGAAATTTTCCCCCGTCGTTCAGTTATCGCGCGAGGCTTCCGGCATGGCGAAAGACCCGTTCTCCTCCTATCCCAATACGCCCGACCAACCGGCCACCTCGGTGGTCGAGGTCACGCCCAATGACGCCGACGACGGGCTCGCCCACGTGCTCACCGGGTTGAACGTCGAGACGCCCGGGCATGTGCGGGTGACCACCAAGGACGGATCGACCGCGACCGTGTTCGTGGCCGCGGGCACGGTGTTCCCGCTTCGCGTCGCCAAGGTCTGGGCGACGGGCACCACCGCGACCGGCATCCGCGGCCTGATCTGAAGCGAGGCCGGCAACGGCTTTGGGCCCAAGGGATTCCTTGATCCGGCCGCCCCCTCGCGTCAGAAGCCCGCTTGGGCCCAAGGACGAGCCGAGGAGGCGCGCATGATCCACCCTATCATCCTTTGCGGAGGCGCGGGGACGCGCCTGTGGCCTTCGAGCCGCGCGGCCTATCCGAAGCAGTTCGCGCCGCTGTTGGGTCCCGAGAGCCTCTATCAGGCAACGCTTCGCCGGTTCGCGGCGCCGGGCTACGCGCCGCCCCTGGTGATGACGGGCGAAACCTTCCGGTTCATCGCCGGCGAGCAGGCGGCGGCCATCGGTCTCGCCGATCCGCGCGTGGTGATCGAGCCCGTGGGACGCGACACGGCGCCGGCCATCCTGGCCGCGGTGCTGATGGTGGCCGAGGAGGACCCGCAGGCCCTGATGCTCGTCGCCCCCTCGGACCACCTGATCGCCGATGACGAGGCCTTCCGAGCCGCGGTCGCGCGCGGGGCCGACGCGGCGGCGCAGGGCAGCCTCGTGACCTTCGGCGTCGTTCCGGACCGGCCGGAGACGGGCTATGGCTATCTCGAGCTCGAGCGCGTGCCGCAGGATGGGGCGGCGGTCACGCTGGCGAGCTTTCGGGAAAAGCCCGACGCCGCCGCCGCCGAGTCCATGATCGCCACCGGCCGGCATCTCTGGAACGGCGGCATCTTCCTGTTCCGCGCGGCCGACGCGGTCGCAGCCTTCGAGGCGCATGCGCCCGACCTGCTGGCGCCGGTCCGCGCCGCCATCGCCGAGGATCGTCGCGACCTCGGCTTTCTGCGCCTCGGCGCGTCCTACGCGGAGGTGAGGCCGATCTCGGTAGACTACGCGATCATGGAACCAGCGGCGGCCGCCGGACGCGTCGTCGCGGTCCCGCTCGGGTGCGGCTGGACCGACCTGGGTTCATGGCAGTCGCTCTGGCAGTCCTCCGATAGGGGCGAAACCGGCGTCGTCGAGGACGGCGCAGTGACGGCGATCGATTGCCACGACAGCTACCTGCGCTCGGAGGAGGGCTCGGTGCGCCTCGTCGGCCTCGGCCTCGAGCGGATCGTCGCGGTCGCGACCCGCGATGCGGTGCTGGTCGCCGACATGGACCGCAGCCAGGACGTCAAGACGGTCGTCCAGACGCTGAAGGCTGCCCGTGTGGCGCAGGCCGAAGACTATCCGCGCTTTCACCGGCCTTGGGGCTGGTACGAGACGCTCTGCATTGACAGCCGTTTCCAGGTGAAGCGGATCATGGTCAAGCCCGGCGGCATCCTCAGCCTGCAGAGCCACATGCATCGCTCCGAGCACTGGGTGGTGGTCGCCGGTACGGCGCGGGTGACGGTCGGCGACGAGGTTCGCCTGCTGACCGAGAACCAGTCCGTCTACATCCCCCTCGGCGCCGTTCACCGGATGGAGAACCCGGGCAAGGTTCCGATGTACCTGATCGAGGTGCAGACCGGGACATACCTCGGAGAGGACGACATCGAACGCTACGAGGATGCGTATCATCGGGCCTGAAGCGGCTCGGCGGACATGGTTTCGAAAGGCGGCGCCGCTGTCGAACTTTCCCGCGCCGCCCGAAGCAGTGCTCGGGCCTTTCCGCAGCCTTGGGCGAGGTCATGGCGGCTCATTTCCTGCGGGGCTCCGCAGTCGTGCGCCACGGTCCCGGGGCCGATCTGCATGTTTTTTAGGCGGCATGCGCGGTTTCGAGTCCGGAAGCGCGTGCAGGACAAGGGCTGAAGATCAACCTTGACTAGAATAGCGCGGCGCGGGGACGGTTTCTTGCGTTTCAGGCTGGAACCCGCCGTGCGATCGGGCGATCTTAAGACAAAGGCGCGCGGCCGAACCGTGGCGCGCGTCGAGGGAATGTTTGTTAGGGGATCCAAGTGCGAGTTTTCACCAAACCCGGAGTTCTGAGTGCAGCGGTCTTCGCTGGGGCGATGGCAGGGGGCACGCTGGCAGCTTCCGCGGCGGTTCTCGATTTCACCGCGTCGTCGGCGACGTCCGGCTTCATCGCGGGTGCCAACTGGAGTCTCGTGGCGAGCCCGGGCAACACCGTCACTTCCGACAATGGTGGTGCGCCCGGTCCGATCGGTGTGCTGGCGGGCCTCACCGACGGTCTCGGCCTCGATGACGACGAGATCAGCGAGGGCGGCGAGTATCTGACGGTCGTCTTCGACCGCGCCGTCCGCGTTACGGGGTTCTGGACCCTCGACCTGTTCAAGGACGGCTCGAGCGATGCCGACCCCGAGACGGCGCAGATGTATGTCGGCTCGATGCCCTCGGGTGCGCCGGTGGCATCGCTGGCTGCGACCGAGGTCAAGGTGCCCGGCGTCGTAGGCACCGGCTTAGGCTTCCTGGGCGGACTGAGCGCTGCCGGTACGATGTTCACGTTCGCCGAGCTCGACGGCGGCAACGACGGCGTCGGTGTGGGCGACTATGCGCTCGCCGGCATCGAGCTGGCGCCGGTCCCGCTGCCGGCCACGGGCCTGCTGCTTGGCGCCGGCTTGCTCGGGCTGCGCGTCATGCGCCGCCGCTAGCTCCGACGCGCGGAAGAGTTTGGAAGGCGGCCGTCAGGGCCGCCTTTTTTGGAATGCGCGTTGGCAAGATCGCCTGCGGCCGGCTCGCACACAGCGCGTCCCCGCGGCTCTCGCCAGGGGGACCGATCGCCTGCCCACGATTTTGTCCCAAGCACCGCCCGATCTGCCATGCCGTGCGGCGCATTGGCGGGAATCGGCCCTCGCATCACTCTTCTACGGGGGTGCGATGAGGCCGCCACGGCCAGCCGGTCGTCGATGACGCGGCGCCTCACAGGTCGAAGCCCTGGCTGCTTTGCCAGGCCCAGGCGTCGCCGATCATCTGCCGCATGGTCGAGCGTGCGGGCGTCCAGCCGAGTTCGCGGGCGGCGCGGGTGGAGCCCGAAACGAGGCGCACCGCGTCGCCCGGCCGCCGCGGCCCCTCCTCGACCGGGACCGGGCGGTTGGTGACCACGCGGGAGGCATCGACCACCTCGCGAACCGAGAAGCCGGTGCCGGTGCCGAGGTTGTAGATGCGCGACCCGGCTCCGCCGAGCAGACGCTCGAGCCCGAGGACATGCGCGTCGACCAGATCCGAGACATGGACGTAGTCGCGGATGCAGGTGCCGTCGGGTGTTGGGTAGTCGGTGCCGTGGATGGTCAGCGCCGGCCGTTCGCCTGCGACCGCCTGCAGCATCAGCGGCACCAGGTGTGTTTCGGGGTCGTGGGCCTCGCCGGCTTCGGTCTCGGGGTCGGCGCCAGCCACGTTGAAGTACCGGAAGGTGACGGTCCTCAGGCCGTGGGCGGCCCCGAAATCGCGTGTCATGTCCTCGATCGCGCGTTTCGAGGCCGCGTAGGCGCTGATCGGCCGCGTCTCGCAGCTTTCGTCGAGCGTCACGCCGTCCTGGTCGCCGTAGACCGCGCAGGTCGAGGAAAAGACAAGCTGATCGACCCCGCCTGCCCGCATCGCCTCGAGGAGCGTCAGCGAGCCCGCGACGTTGTCGCGCCAGTACTTGGCCGGATCGCGCGCGCTCTCGCCGACGTCGGAGCGGGCGGCGAAATGCATCACCGCCTGCGGCGCGTGGGCGGTCATGACGGCGTCGAGCCGCGCGCGGTCGTGCAGGCTGCCATGCTCAAGCGGGCCCCACTTGACGGCCGACGCATGGCCGGTGGAGAGGTCGTCGTAGGCGACGGGCATCCAGCCGGCGCGCGCCAGCGCCTTGCAGGCATGGGCCCCGATATAACCGGCCCCGCCGGTGACGAGGATCGTGCCGCGGTTCGGTGCGGTGTTGGCCAAGGGCATCTCCCCGGATCGTGGCACCGCCCCGATACGGGCCGTCTTTGGGAGTTGTCCAGCCCCGGCGCCGCAGGCCGCGTGCGGGTCGTCGCGGGGCAAGTATGCCGCGCCACGCAGTAGCGGGCATCCGGCGGGCCTTCCGGGGGGATCAGGGGGCGCGGTCGTCCGGGTGTCGCAGCAGGTCGCGGCGCCGGCGGACCACATCGACGATACGGCCGGTCACGCCATAGGGCAGGTCGAGAGCGTTGAACTCGCGGATGAGCTCCAGCTGCACGGCGTCGAGACTGGGGTTCTGACGGGACGGGGGAGCGACCCGGTCGAGCACCGCTTCCGTCAGACCGGCGGTCTCGAGGATCGCGCGGCCGAGGAACCGTCCCTCGGCAAGGTCGTCCTCCATCTGCAGGAACCGTACCGGGGCCGAAAGGGCCGCCGCGAGCACGGGCGCGCCCTGCTCCCAGTCGCGGCAGCCTTCATGCGCGGTCAGCCACGCATCGAGATCGCCGCAGAACTTGTGGCGCTTGACGTCCTGGTTGTAGCAGCTGCGCAGCCAGCCGGACCGCTCACGCGTGGTCAGGACGATCCGCAGCTCATGGGCCGCGAACTCCTCCTCGACGATCGCGAGGGCCGCCGCAGCCATGTCGAAGACGTCGCGGTCGCCCGCGACGATCCGGCGGCCGATGATGTTCTCGTCGGTCAGGATCACCACCGGCTGCGGCAGCGCCCGGATCGCGGCCGACATCGACCGCGCCGCACGGCGAAAGGCGCGTGCCGTCGCGGGGCCGGGGGCCGCGGCCAGGCGCTGCCCCGCCTTGTGCATCGCCTCGCTCGAGGGGGTGCTCCAGCGCATCACGACGCCGACATGCTCGGCCAGCAGCGCCTCGTTCTCGCGCAGCATCGTCTGGATCGTCGTGGTGCCGGTCTTGCGGAAGCCCGGATGCACGACGACCGTCTTGCCCGAGGCCCGACGCATCCGCGGCCGCAGGTCGAAGAGTGCGTCGCCGAGCCGCCTGCCGACAGCGCGAGGCATCCTGCCGAAGCTTGTCACCAGCGTCATCGGTCCCCTTGCGCACGCGGCGCCGCGAGCATGGGCCGATTCCGCCGCGGGCTCAAATCGCCACCCGGCACGGGTCCACGGGGGCGAACGTCTCCTCGGGCC
This sequence comes from uncultured Rhodobacterales bacterium, assembly GCA_964392825.1. Taxonomy (GTDB): domain Bacteria; phylum Pseudomonadota; class Alphaproteobacteria; order Rhodobacterales; family Rhodobacteraceae; genus Roseitranquillus. Next base: position 11,781 of record CAYMRW010000001.1, on the reverse strand, counting down.
AGTCCATGCGCCAGTTGAGCTTCTGTACGGGGCCCGTGCGCAGAAGCTGCGGGACGGCCTGGCGGAACTCGGCGGGTGTCAGGCCGTCCTCGACGCGCGCGCGCTGCGCATTGTGCACGGCGATCGCGGCCCGCACCGGCATCGCCTCCCACGCGGTGCGGAACGCGGGCTCGCTCTCGATGAGCCATCCGACCAGGTAGTGGAACCAGTGATACGGGAAAAGATCGCTGTCGCGCCCGCCATCCGGTCGTACCGACCAGGCCGGGTCGCGCATGAAGGCCCGGCGCCAGCGAAAATGCGCGGGCGCCCGAAGGCGGAGCCCCAGCCGGGCCAGCGGCGACGCGGGCAGATACGGGCCTCGCGTGCGGGGGCGGTCCCAGTAGGCATGGATTTCGCGCAGGATGCGCGGCGGGATCGCCGATCCCGGTTTCGCGGCGAGGAACCAGCTCGACAGTGGACGTGCCGGGCCGGGTTTGCGGAAGGCGAAGAAGCCCGCGGGCTCGAGCAGCTCGGGCAGCCAGTCGTCGAGCGGCAGCGTCGGCAGCACCGTAGCGTCGGTCCAGACCCCGCCATGCGCGGCAAGAAGCTGCGTGCGCAGCACGTTCGAGGCGCCCTGTATCGGCAGCTCTCGCACCGCGGCCGGGGCGTCGGCCAACGCGGCCTCGAGCGCCGCGCGGTCAAGCATGACGAGCTCATGGGTCGGATTGAGCGCCTCCCACCGGTCGAGGCATCGCCGCACCAGATCGGGCGCGGCAGCGCGGCCCGTGTCCCACAGGGCGTAGATTCTCACGACCGCGGCGCCCGCATCTGCCCAGGCGGGTCGGCGAGATCCCGGGCCCGCGGCCGTGGCCAGTCCCACCGCTCGCCCAGCAGGTCGAACAAGCGTTCGTTGTGCGGCCGGTAGTAGGCGCGCAGGCGTTCGAGCGTGGCGCGGACCTCTGCCGTCTCGGCCCGGGCGGGTCCGACCCAGTGCCGCTCTCGACCGAGCCCCGCCGCGGTCCCCGGCGGAAACCGCTCGACCCCAAGGAAATCGCAGATGCGGCCGAGAAAGACCGGCAGATCGCGCTCCATCTCGGCGTGATCCAGAACCAGCATCTCGTCGGCTCGAAAAAGCGCCCGGTAGCGTGCGAGCTGCTCGGCGTAGCGGCCCATGGCGACATAGTGATAGTGGGCGTCGGCGCTGCCGTCGGGGTGGGACAGCTCCGCGTCGATCGCGCTGGCGAAGCTGCGTCGATCCGCCTTCGCCGCCTCCTCGGGGCGTGCTTCGGCGAAGTGGTGCCACATCCGCCAGGCCGAGTAGGCGCGCTCGGCGGGTTCGCGCAGCACCGCGATCAGCCGGACGCGGGGCAGGTTCCGCCGGATTCGCTCAGGCACGACCTCCTGGACCAGATAATCAGGCGTCGCTTCGAAGTAGAGTTGTCCGCCGCGCAGGAACCTCGGAGGAAAATGCCCGAGGTACCATCCGAGCCCGCGATCGTAGCGCAGGTTGAAGAAATGCAGTTCCTTGGGTCCGGCGGCCGGCACGAGCCGCGGATGCTGCGCGAGGTACCGGTGCAGCGACGTCGTCCCCGCCTTCTGCGTCCCGATGACGAGAAAGTCCGGGCGCAGCCGCAAAGCCCGCTGCGCGCGCGACTTCAAAAGGTCGATCGTTGCGCCGCCGTTCAGATGCACCCGGCCCTCCATCGGACCACCCTCGTCTGTTCGAAGCGGAGAGCGGCATCAAGCCCACGTGCCGATGCGAGCCCGTCGGGCGACACCATAAACCGGCGTCGGGATGCAGACGGCGGCGGAGGCGCCAGCTACACTGCCCCAGTTATCGCGGTTAGGGAGATTGTGGCCATGCGGATCCCCTGCGCCTTGGCCGTCGGTCATTCAAGGGAGGGCCGGTCCTGCCAGCATTGCGCGGGGCGCAACTGATGGGGGCGCCCCTTCGGACGGCCGCGACGGCGCCGGCATGGCGCGTGGCGCAGCGCCTGGGGCGCTGCGACCCGCGCGAAACGATCGTCATCGCGGGAACGCCGCGCGGCGGCACCACGCTGGTGCTCGAGGCGCTGTCGCATCTCGAAGGCTACAAGGGGGCGAACGAGCCCGACATCCTTACATACGCCAGGGCGCACGGTTTCACCCATCGTACCTTCATGGCGCCCGGTCAGCGCCACGAGCGGCGCGAGGCGTACCTCGAGCGGGTCCTCTCGGGCCAGCTGACGTCCTACGCGCCCTGGCAACTCAAGGGAGGGACCGGTCTGGCGCGCATGCGCGAGCTCGCGTCCGCGCGAAAGCTCGTGGTGAAGTTCTGCCGCATCAACCGGATGCTGCAATGGTTCGAAGGCCGGTTCGAGGTCCGCCGCACGGTTCTCGTCATCCGCCACCCGTGCGCGGCGGTGGCCTCGATGCTTCAGCACGGCGCCTGGAAGGACGTGATGAACGCCATGCGGCCCGGCCGGCCGCTCGATCTGGCCGGGCTCCCGGCTGAGCTCCGCGAGCGGTTCCAGCCCCTCGTTGACGCGGTCGAGACGCCGGAGGACGCCCTTGCGGTCGCCTGGTGCATCGACAATTACGTCCCGCTGCTGCATTTCGACGAGCATCCTTGGATCCTCTTGCCCTACGAGCGCCTGATCCGCCGCAAGGATCAGGAGGTCCGCCGCCTCGCGCAGGCGTTCGGCCTCCCTTACGACGCCCGGATTGTGGCGGCCCTCGACCGGCCGTCGTCGTCGACGAGAACGCGTCCGGAGCGCGACGCCATGGCCCAGCTGACCAAATGGACCGCGAGCCTGTCGCCGGGGCAGGTTGCCCGCATCCTGGGCTTTGTCGAGCAGGCGGGCCTCTCCCACCTCTACGGATCCGGACCCGAGCCAGAGTACGAGGCCCTGAACCGCCTGCAAGACCCCCGATGGAGATGGTCGGCGTGATGCCTGTGCGGTCGATCCGGGCGCCGGCGTGCCCGGCCCCGGGCCCAAGTCGGTGAACGCCTCGCAAGTGCGGCCTCGTTCAACAAGCGATGACCGTCGCGTCTGGCTGCTGCCGATCTGGCGCGTCGTTTTCGCTCGCCTGTCTTGCCGGAAGGGACGCGGCGCGCCCTGATTGAACGACGGCATCGCCATGCCGCACCGTTTCGCCCGATCGAAAGACCCGGCAACCGGCGCATCCCCCCGACGCCGAGCCGACCGTGCAACTCCGCCCATCGGGATCATCCGAGAAGGCGGACCCGGACATATCCCGCGCCGGCGGCGAGGTAGTGCACCCAGAGCACGGCGAGCGCGACGGCGGCGTCGACGGCGCCGCTGCGGCGCGCGACGAGCGCGAGGAACCGCCGCTCGAGGATTGCGAGCGCCCCCAGGGCACCGAAGAGGAGGAGCAGCCCCGCCGCGGGCGACACGGGCATAAGCGGGACCGCGACGAGGCTCAGGGCCACCGCCGCCGCCGCCGCCCTGCCTCGCGGCCCGACGTTCAGGACGTCCGCGAGATCGCGATTGACGGGGTCGCGCAGCATCCGTGTCCAGGGCATCGCCCGGTGCCGATAGTCGGTCCGCGCAAAGCCCTCCCAGGTCCATTCCTTGAGATGCGTGCATTGCAGGCCGGGATCGAGCATCACCGGCCGCCCCAGACGCGCGAGGCGCAGGCCGAGAGCCACGTCCTCGATCATCTCGTCCTCGGTGCGAAAGCCGCCTGCGGCCTCGAAATCGGCGCGACGAAGCGCCCCGCAGCCGGTCCAGAAGGTCGTCGCCGGCCCCGGCGAGGACTGATGCACGTGGTGGTGCAGGAGGTTGCGGATGCGGCTCACCTGCGGCGTCGCCGACGGCCGGTCGTCGTAGCTGCCGAAGACCCCGGCATGGTCGGGGTGGGCGGCAAAGAACGCCTCGAGTCGCGCCCGCACGCCCTCGTGCACCGTGACGTCGGCATCGACGAAGAAGAGGATGTCGCCGGTGCTCGCCGCCGCTCCCGCGTTGCGCGCCTGCGCCGCGCCGCGGTTGCCGCCCGGGACCAGCGGCTCGACCCCGGCGGCGCGGGCGGCGGCCACCGTGCCGTCGGGCGAGCCGTCGTCGACGACCGTGATCTCGCGCGGAGCGAACCCCGCATCGAAGAGCGCCCGCAGGCAGGCGCCGATGGTGTCCTCGGCCCGGAAGGCCGGCACGATGACCGATATCGTCATGTCTGAACGCCCCGTCTGCCGCCGTCCTTCGTGTACAGACGCGAGGAGGGCAAGAGAACGGGCGTCGCAGATCGTTGCCCGCGGCAGACGCGGCCCCTTCTTCGCGCGCCGCTCCGCGGCCATGGTGCGCGAGGCAGGAAGGGGAAACGGGATGCCGCACGGACGGTTGCCGGACTTCGTCATCATCGGCGCGATGAAATGCGGCACCACCTCGCTGCACGGCATGCTCGGCGCCCATCCCGACATCTTCATGTCGCGCGAGAAAGAACTGCACTTCTTCTCCGAGGACATGAACCTCGCCCGTGGCGAGGCGTGGTATCGGCGCCAGTTCCGGACCCCTCTGCCGCTCTGCGGCGAGGCCTCGCCCAGCTACGCCGCCTGGCCGCGGCACGGGGGCGTACCCGAGCGGATGCGGGCGCTGATCCCGGAGGCGAGGTTGATCTACTGCGTCCGCGATCCGATCGAGCGGGCCGTGTCACACTACCATCACGCGCTGGCCTCGGGCGTCTACCGGCTGCCGGTGGACGAGGGGATCCGGCGCGAGCCGTTCCTGCGGCAGGGTCGCTATGCCACGCAGCTCGAGCGGTATCTCGCGGCGGGCTGGCGCGAGGATCGCATCCTCGTGGTGCAGGCCGAGGCGATGCGCACGCGGCGCGGGGAGGTCATGGACGGTATACTTCGGTTCCTCGGCCTCGATCCCGCGCGGGCCGACCTCTCGCGCGTGCCGGACCGGCACGTGTCGGAGTTCAAGCGCCTGCCGAGCGACCGCGGGATCCGGCTCCGGCGCCGTGTCTCGCCAATCCTGCGGCACGTTCCCTGGTCGGTCCGCACGCATATCGACCGGACCCTGCTTTGGCCGTTCAGCGCCCCGATGCCGACGCTGGCCCTTCTGCCCGAGACCCGCGAGGCGCTTCGGCACGAGTTCGCGGGCGAGGTCGCGCGACTGCGCGCCCGCACGGGACAGGAATTTCCGGGCTGGTGCGTCTGAACCGGTCCCGGCACCCGCCGGGTTGCCTTGGCGCCTTGCGTTGGGGTCGGGAAACGCCGCGCCGCCGGCCTCCGGGCGGTGCGAGACCGGGCGCCGGCGCGGCGGTAATCATGCCGCGCGAAACGCGCACCCGGAAGCGGTCGGGGTCGTTGACAACATTCCGCTTATGACCCACGCCCCGCGGGCGAAGAGTTGCGGAGCCTGTCCATGAAGATAGCGATGATCGGAACGGGGTATGTCGGCCTCGTCTCGGGTGTGTGTTTCTCCGACTTCGGCCACGAGGTGGTCTGCGTCGACAAGAACCCCCAGAAGGTCGAGATGCTCGAGCGGGGCGAAGTGCCGATCTTCGAGCCGGGCCTCGACCGCCTGATGGCACGCAACGTCGATGCCGGGCGGCTCAGCTTCACCGGCGACCTCAAGGCGGCGGTCGACGGAGCCGGCGCGGTCTTCATTGCGGTGGGCACGCCCACCCGGCGCGGCGACGGCCATGCCGATCTGACCTACGTGTTCGCCGCCGCCGAGGAGATCGCCGACGCGATCACGGGCTACACCGTGGTGGTGACGAAATCGACCGTGCCGGTGGGCACCAACGTCCAGGTCGAGGAGATCGTGCGCAAGACCAATCCGCAGGCCGAGTTCGACGTCGCCTCGAACCCCGAGTTCCTGCGCGAGGGCGCGGCGATCGACGACTTCATGCGGCCCGACCGGGTGGTCGTCGGCGTCTCGTCCGAGCTTGCCGCGTCGGTGATGGCCGACATCTACCGGCCGCTCTATCTGCGCGACGCGCCGGTCGTGATTACCGACATCGCCAGCGCCGAGATGATCAAGTACGCCGCCAACGCCTTTCTCGCGACCAAGATCACCTTCATCAACGAGATCGCGATGCTCTGCGAGCGGACCGGCGCAGACGTCAAGGAGGTCTCCAAGGGCATCGGCCTCGACGGCCGCATTGGCAACAAGTTCCTGCATGCGGGCCCCGGCTACGGCGGCTCGTGCTTTCCCAAGGACACGTCCGCCCTCGCCCGCATCGGACAGGAGCACGGGGTGCCCATGCGCATCACCGAAGCGGTGATCTCGGTCAACGACCACGTGCGGCGGCGGATGATCGACAAGGTGCTTGACCTCGCGGACGGCTCGGTCAACGGCAAGACGGTTCTCGTTCTCGGCGTCACGTTCAAACCCAACACCGACGACATGCGCGATGCGCCGTCGCTCACCATCGTTCCCGCCCTCGTCGGCAGCGGCGCCCGCGTGCGCGTGGTCGATCCCCAAGGCCGGCGCGAGGGCGAGCACATGCTGCCGGGTGTGGAATGGGCCGACGATCCCTACGCCGCCGCCCAGGGCGCTCATGCGGTGGTGATCCTGACCGAGTGGAACGAGTTCCGCGCGCTCGACCTCGGCCGCCTCGCACGCGCCATGGAGACCCCGCGGATGGCCGATTTGCGCAACATCTACGCCCCTGCGGATGCCCGCGACGCCGGCTTCGAGGCCTATGTCGCCGTCGGGCGGTAACACCCCGCCACTCCCCCGCTTGAGAACGCGAACGGACCGAGGATTCGGCCGGAAGCGACCGGCGGCGCGTCCCCTTTAAGTATCGGCGGCGGTCGCGACCAGAACGACGCGGGTGGAAGCGCGGGCTCGGAGAAGCGAGCTCCCTGAATGCGGAATCCTCCGGCCGCGTAACCCGCGAGTTCATCGGATGCGCGCGCGGAAAGCGGAAGCGCACGAGCAGACGCCTTTCGCGTCCGGCAAACCCTCATCCGTGCAAATCTGCACGACGCTCGGGTTCCCGTGATCTCCATGGGGAAATGCGCGGTCTAGGGCGCGAAGGTGTCTGACGGCAAAGCTGGCCGCACCGTTGCTGCCTAGCCTTGCCTCGGTCGGCTGTGGCGGCGTCGAATCAACGACAGGAGGCGCTGCGGCAGCGCGCGTTCCGGTGCGGGGTGTGCCGACTGGGCTAAGGCCGGGGTCGACGACTGCGCCCTTGCGCGATGCCGTCGACCCCGGGGTGAGAGTTCACCCCGGGCCTCGCGTCTCAGGTCTCGCCGTCGTCCTCGGCGGCATCGGTATCGACCTCAATCGCAGGGACCTCGTCGGCCGCGGGCTCGGCACCCTCCTCGTCGTCGCTCTGGCTCGCCAGGCCGGACGGCGCCTGGATGTTGGCGATGACGAAGTCGCGATCGATGACGGGCCGCGCGCCCTCCGGCAGCGTGATGTCCGAGATCGTCAGCGTGTCGCCGATGTTCATTCCCTCGACCGACGCGATCAGCCGGTCGGGGATGTCGCCCGCCGTCACGATGAGTTCGACCTCGGGTCGGACCATGGTCAGGACGCCGCCCTTGCGGATGCCGGGGCACGCCCCGCGCCCCTCGATCTCGACCGGAATGAAGAGGTTGACCTTCGAGGTCCGGCGCAGGCGCATGAAGTCCACGTGCGTCGGCAGGTCCTTCACGACATCGCGCTGGACCGAACGGCAGATCACGCGCACGTCCTCCTGACCCTCGACCTTCATGTTGAAGAGGGTGGCGAGGAAGCGGCCGCGCTTCAGGCGCGTCAGCAGTTCGTTGAAGGGAATGTTGATCGCCAGCGGGTCCTTGCCGCCGCCGTAGACGATCCCCGGAACGTAGCCCTCGCGTCGGGCTTGACGGGCGGCCCCCTTGCCTGTCCCCGTCCGTTCCAGGGCGCGGAGATCGGGGATCTCGCCAGCCATGGTCAGGTCTCCTTGTAGGTCGGCCGCCTCCAAGGGTGTCGGCCGGTGTGAAGCCCGGGCCAGTAGCGCAGAGCGCCCCGGTTGGCAAGCGCCCCGCGCGCCCGTCGGCTTCCGCCGCCCCGAGGGTCAGTCCGCCTCCTCGAAGACGAGGGGTGCGGCCGGCGCGAACTGGTCCGAGACCTCGCCGCCGTGGACGGTGCTCATGTCGACGCCGAGGTCGAGCTTCAGGACGCCCGCGCCCTCGGCGAAGTCGAGCTCGCCCAGCTCGACCCAGAACACGTTCGGCGACAGGGCGGACTCGACGTAGAACAGGCGGTCCTTCTGGTCGGCGACCACCCGCCACCGCGTGGTCGACAGGTTCGGGGCGTCCGCCACGCTGATGCCGTAGGGCACCGATGCGTTGCGGATGACGCTGAAGACGCCGGCGGCGGCGACGCGAGGGTCGTCGCTCTGCGTCACGGCGTCGATGTAGAAGCGCGCGCGGACGAAGCGGTCGGCGGCCCGGTTCGTGCCGGGCAGGAAGTCCAGCGGGTCGATCCGGTTCCAGTATTGCGTGATCGCCAGCTGCTCCTCGTAGCGCGGCTCGTTGGTCATCACCCGGTAGTCGCGGCTGTGGTGGATCCGAAGCTCGCCGTCGATCCACTCGAGGATCGCGCTGTCGCCGGTGGCGTCCGAGAGCGACAGGTGGACCGTCGTCAGGGCACCCGGCCGGCCCGGCACCTCGCCCGTCGCGGCGTCGATCGGGGTCTCGCGCAGGTGCGCGACCGCCTCGTCGACGGTCGCGAACTGGTCGAGGAAGTACTGCGCCCAGATCGAGACCGAGATGCGCGGCGTCTCGCCGTCATCCTCGGGATAGGTCGCGTCGACAAGCCAGAGCAGGTTCGCGACCAGTCCCGCCTCGTTCATGCCGTCGACCGTCGAGATGTCGTAGCCGCTCACGATCAGGCTGCCGTAGCGCGACGTCCATTCGACCGAGCGCGGGCCGGCGGCGCCAGCGCGCGGCATGCCCCGCGGCAGTACCCAGAGGTTGCTGACGATGGGGTCCTTCCAGTCGAACGTCCGCCCGGTGAGGACCCGGGCATCCGGCCCGAGATAGACCGCCCGCGTACAGGCATCGGCACCGGTCGCGAGGCCCAGAAGCATCGCGAGGGCTGCCACGAGGGCTCGAACGGGGGTCATCCGGGTTCTCCTGCCAGGGTGCCGCGTCAGTCTTCGCTGCGTGTCGCGGGAAAGCAAGGATACGGGGGCGCGGGACGGTGGAACGGATCCGCCGCGCGCGGGTTGGCGCCTTGCGAAACGTCACGGGGAGGAGGCATGCCATGCCGACGACAGTTGGAACGGGGTTCGACCCCAAGAATATCATCGAGGATTTCATCCTGCTCGAGCACGATGCGATCGCGGCCTATGACGCGGCGATCGAGCGCCTGGAGGCGCCCGAGCACAAGGCCAAGGTCGAGGAGTTCCGGAAGGACCACCAGCGCCATCTCGACGAGCTGATGCAGACGGCGACGACGCATGGCGCCAACGTCCCGACGGAGGGCGATTTCAAGGAGATCCTGACGACCGGCAAGGTCAAGCTCGCCGCGATGGTCGGAGGCGACAGCGCCATCCTCCGCGCCATGAGCACGAACGAGGACGACACCATCGCCGCCTACCGCAATGGCGCCGAGAACGAGCGGGCCCCGGCCGAAATGAAGCCGTTCTTCCAGTCGGCCCTGCAGGACGAGGAGCGGCACAAGGCCTGGATGACCGAGGCCGCGGCGCGGGACTGAGCGCCGGTCGGAGCGGCAGGCGCCCTCACCACTCGGCGACCGACCCGTCGCGGTGGCGCCAGACCGGGTTTCGCCAGCGATGCCCGGTCCGCGCCGCCCGCGTGACCTCGGCCTCGTCGATGTCGAGGCCGAGGCCCGGGCCGTCGGGGATGCGCACCGACCCGTCCTCGTAGGCGAAGACCGAGCGATCGACGAGGTAGTCGAGGATGTCGGCCGCGGCGTTGTAGTGGATGCCGAGCGACTGTTCCTGGATGAAGGCGTTCCAGGATACCGCATCGACCTGCAGGCAGGCGGCGAGGGCGATGGGCCCGAGCGGACAGTGCGGGGCCAGCGCCACGTCGTAGGCCTCGGCCATGGCGGCGATCTTGCGGCACTCGGTGATGCCGCCCGCGTGGCTGAGGTCGGGCTGGATGATGTCGACGGCGCGTCCCTCGAAGACCGGCTTGAAGTCCCAGCGGGAATAGAGACGCTCGCCCAGAGCGATGCGCGTCGAGAGGCCGGCGGTCAGCGCGGGCAGCGCGTCCATGTGCTCGGGCAGGACCGGCTCCTCGACGAACATCAGCCGCAAGGGTTCGAGCTCGTGCAGCAGCGTCCGCGCCATCGGCCGCGAGACGCGGCCGTGGAGGTCGACGCCGAGGCCGATGCCGGGCCCGATCGCCTCGCGCACTGCCGCGACGGTGGCGACCGCGGCATCGACCCGGTCCCAGGTGTCGACGATCTGCATGGGCCCGGTGCCGTTCATCTTGAGCGCGGTGAAGCCCGCCTCGACCAGCGCCCGCGCCGTCTCCGCCGCCTCCGACGGGTGGTCGCCCCCGACCCAGGAGTAGACGGCGATCCGGTCGCGGCAGGCGCCACCGAGGAGCGCGTGGACGGGCTGCCCCAGCGCCTTGCCCTTGATGTCCCAGAGCGCCTGGTCGATGCCGGCGATGGCGCTCATCAGGACGGGCCCGCCGCGGTAGAAGCCGCCGCGGTAGAGGACGTTCCAGTGATCCTCGATCCGGCGCGGGTCCCGGCCGATCAGGTAGTCGGACATCTCCTCGACCGCCGCCTGCACCGTGTGCGCCCGGCCCTCGACCACGGGCTCGCCCCAGCCGATGATCCCCTCGTCGGTCTCGATCTTGAGGAACAGCCAGCGCGGCGGCACGACGTAGGTGGTCAGGCGGGTGATCTTCATCGGGGGCAGAGTGCCGGGTCGGGGGGGCGACCGCCAGTCCGTTCCGCCGCCGCCCCGCGCGACGGTCAGGGGACGAGGTCGCCCTCGTCCTCGCCGTCCCAGTAGTGCACGCGCGTCGCCCGAACCTTGAGGAGCACGAGGCCGGGGGTGTCGACGCCCTCCGGGAACCAGCGCTCGAGGCCCGGGACCCAGTGCGCCTCGAACGCCGCCTTGTCGCGGATGATCCGGGCCTCGCCCTGCACGGCGATGAAGACGGGTGGAGCGCCGTCGGCGCCGGACTGGCCCTGCAGCGACATCGCGACCTGCGGCTCGCGCTCGATGTCGGCGACGGTGCGCGTCGTGTCGTAGGCGAAGAAGTGGCTGTCGCCGTCGTACTCGACCTCGCGGTTGTTGCTCATCGGCCGGCCGGCGAGCGCGCCGCCCTCGGTCCGCGTGAACAGCATGGTGAAGTCGATGTCGCGCATCATCGCGGCGACGTCCTGCATGGTGGTCTCGGGCATGTCTCGGGGCTCCCTCCTTCGCGGCAGACCCTAATGCCGCCGCCGCCCGATCGTTCCCCGGCGGCATTGCCGCCAGAGGCGTCTGGCGGCCCGAATCTCCAGTGTCGTCTCCCAACACCGACGGAACGAGTCGCTGGTTCGCCCGGAATCAAGCCGAAGGCGCCGGGCGAGCGCCTGCCCGTCCCGGCGGGCTGGCGCTCTGTCACCCGTCCGCATCGTTCGGAGCGGGGAGGAGCTTGGCTGGCATAAATTGCGCCGCCCCGGCGTTGCAGCGCCATCCCACGGGCAGGCGCCCGTACGGCTTGCGTTGTGCGGTGGGTCATGGGCGATCAAGCTCTGTCGCGGAACCGCTCACTTTTCCGATCGCGCTCGAGATCCGGTTCGGGCGCAATTTTGCGGCCGAGATGCTGTTTCCGGCACTAGTTTTGCTGGGCATGACCTTCTCCCCGGGATCTGGGCCGTTGCGAGCTGGAATCCTCCGGTAATA